>SKTG01000178.1 GCA_007118045.1 Nitriliruptoraceae bacterium | reverse complement strand
TGCTCGGGCTGCTCCCCGCCCAGCAGGGCATCGATCCGTTCCAGGGCCGAACCCTGCCGTCCCTCGGCCGGGCCGAGCTGCTCGATCTGTGCTCGCCAGTCCACCATGGTCTCCACCGGTCGGGTGCTCCCGGGCCGTGGGCGGGGTCCTCGCGCCACGTCCCGATCCGGGAGCGAAGGGCCCCGGGTGTCGGGGCCGCGCCCATCCAACCACCCGCCCGGCGTCGGTGGCCAGCCGGGGGCCGAGGGGCGGGACGCGCCCCGGCCGCCCGCACGCACTACCGTGGTCGACCGACCACGAGCGATCCGGCGGGGAGCTGCCCACTGAACGACCCTTCGCTCCGACCCGAGGCCCGTCGTGCGGTCGAGCACCTCCTTCGGACGGCGCGGAGCCGCCTGGACATGGAGGCCGCCTTCGTGTCCGAGGTCACCTCCGAGGCCCAGCACTACCGCGCGACGGTGGGTGAGAGCGAGACGTTCACGATCGTCGAGGGCGCGAGCGCACCGCGCCGCGAGGGGTACTGCCAGCACGTGCTCGAGCGGGGCCGCCCGTGGGTCGTGCGGGACGCCGCCAGTGACGTCATCGCGGCCGCGTTGCCGATCACGCGCGACGGGGAGATCGGCGCCTACCTCGGCGTGCCCGTCCACCACCCGGATGGGCGGCCGTTCGGCACCCTGTGCTGCATCTCGCATCGACCTCGCCTCGAGCTCGGCGACCGCGAGGTGGTCACGCTCGAGACGCTGGCCGAGGTCCTCGGTTTCCACCTCGCTCAGCTCGGGGAGCACGAGGACCGCCTCGCCGCGCTCGAGGCCGAGGGGGCCGAGCTCGCCGGCAGGGTTCGCCAGGACGAGCTGCGCCTGGGCGTGTTCTCGGAGATCGTCGGGGCGAGCGAGACGCCCGTGCTGGTGCTCGACCCCGACCGCCTGCGCATCGACTACGTCAACGAGGCCGGCCTGGCGTGGCTGGGACACCCGACGGAGGGGGTGGTGGACACCCCGCTCTGGCGACACACCCCGGGGCTGAGCGCGACGGCGTTGCGCGAGCGGCTCGCGGACGTCGCCGCCGGACACGTGACCAAGCAGCGGGTGGAGGGCCTCGACCCGGGCGGGGACCACGAGGTGGTCGTGCAGCGCATCGTGCCTCCGCAGCACGGACCGGTCCTGTTGCTGCTCGCGCACGACGTCACCGAGCGACGCCACAGCGAACGACGTCTGGCGCGCGCGCTCGAACTCGAACGGTCCGCCGCCGCGGACCTGCGCGAGCTCGACGGTTTGCGCAACGCCTTCCTCTCGGCGGTCTCGCACGAGCTGAGGACGCCCCTGACCTCGATCCGGCTGGCAGCGACCACCCTGGCCAACCGGCGCATGGCCGCCGAGCGCGTGCCGGAACTGCTCGAACGGCTGCGTACCAGTGCGGAGCGCCTCGACCGACTGCTCTCCGACCTGCTCGACCTCAACCAGTTCGCTCACGGGCGTCTGGAGCTCGCTCGCGAACCGGTGCGCCTCGACCACCTCGTCCGGGACGCCGCGGGACAGGTGGAGCTCGGCAGCAGCCACCGTCTCGAGCTCGATCTGGAACCGTTGGAGGCCCACGTCGGCCCGATCAAGTACGAGCGCATCGTGGTCAACCTCGTCCGCAACGCGGTGACCCACACCGCCGGCGGCGTCGTGAGGGTGTGGCTCACGCGGACCGACGACGGCGCGCTGCTCGTGGTCGAGGACGAGGGCGAGGGCATCGAGCCCTCCGACCGCGAGCGCCTCTTCCAACCCTTCCAGCAGGGCGCCACCGTGCCCTCCCACCGCCCCGGGACGGGGATCGGGCTGGCTCTCGTGGCGACCTTCGCCCGGCTCCACGGCGGCAGCGCCTGGGTCGCGGACTCACCACGCGGTGCCGCCTTCCACGTACTGGTCCCGCTCGAGGACCCGGGACCCGCAGGGCCGGGACGGGGCCCGCACGGAACGCACGGTGGGCACGGTGGGCCGGGCGGGGCTCGAACCCGCGCCTGACGGATTATGAGTCCGCTGCTCTGACCAGCTGAGCTACCGGCCCGTGGCGGGGAGCGTAACGCCGGCGCAGGACGTCCACGCCGGCCGCGGGTCTGGCACGCTGCCGCTGCCCGGCCCGGCGCCGCCGCGGCCGCCACCGAGTCGGAGGATCCCATGGCCGTCAACCGCGTGACCCTCGCCGCCTCCACGGCGGACGTCTTCGAGGTGCTGCTCACCCCCCGCACCTACGGCTACTGGGTCGTCGGCAGCAAGCGGATCCGCGACGTCGACGACGACTGGCCCCAGCCGGGCTCGTCGTTCGGTCATGCCGTCGGCATCGGCCCCCTCTCCGTGCGCGACCGCACCGAGGTGCTGGCCATCGACCCTCCGGTGCACCTGACCCTCGAGGCGCGCGCGTTCCCCCTCGGCCGTGCGCGGGTCACCTTCGAGCTCCGCGGCGTCGGTCGCGGGACGGAGCTGACCATCGACGAGGAACCGCTCGAGTCGCTCGGTCCCTGGATCCCCCAGGCGGTGGTCGACGTGCTGGTGTGGTTGCGCAACGTGGAGACGACACGGCGTCTGCGTCGCCTGGTGCACGCCCGGGTGGCGCCCGCGTCCACGCGGGGCGATCCGGCGTAGCCCCCGGCGGGGCCGGCGCTAGGCGCGGGTGAACGCGGCCACGAGCCAGATCGCGACCATCGTCAGGCCGATGATCGTCTCCAGCACCACGCCGATCCCGTAGGCCCGGAGGACCTGCCCGGTGGCACCGGCCGCCTCGCGCCAGTCGCCGAGCCGTTGGTACTCACCGATCAGCAGGCCCGCCAGCGCACCGACCAGGAAACCGAGCACCGGCAGCAGGAAGAAGCCGAGGACGGCTCCGATACCGGCGAGCACGAAGCTGCGCCGGCTCGCGCCACCCTGTCGACCCTGCCGCGCCGGTAGGACGATGGTCGCCGCCGTGCCGAGGGCGAACAGCGCGGTCAGGACCCCGGCCAGGACCCACCCCGTGGTGTCGGCACGATGGATCAGCACCGTGCCCGCCGTGGCCAGCCAGACGACCAGCAGCCCGGGCAACACCGGGACGACCACGCCGGTCAGCCCGACGAGCGAGGCGATCAGACCGAGCACGATCAGCAGCGGGTCCACGCAGCTCCGTCCCGTCGGGTCGCGGCGACGCTACCGGGCCGCTCCCGCCGGACGAGCTGGCGGGGGCGACCGCCGAAGCCGAGCTGGCCGTGGGGCCGCTCCCGGTCAGCCGAGCTGGCCGTACCGGGCGGCCTCGGTGCGTTCGAGCAGCCCGTAGGGGTACTCCGGCGTCGCCGGTCGGCTGACCTCGTCGAGCCGGGCCGACTCCTCGGCGGTCAGGTCGAGCGCCGAGGCTGCGAGGTTCTCCTCGAGCTGGTCCAGCGTGCGCGCACCGAGGATCGTCGAGCTCACACCCGGCCGCGCGGTCACCCAGGCCAGGGCGACCTGCCCCATGGTGGCGTCGTGCGCCGCGGCGACCTCGGCGACGACCTCCAGGACCCGCCAGGTGTGCTCCGTGGCCCGCGTGTCGTAGGCCTCGACCCCGCGCTGCGGATCCTCCCCGAGCCGGGTCGCGCCGCTCGGGCGACGGTCGCGGCGGTACTTGCCGGTCAGCCACCCCCCACCGAGCGGCGACCAGGGCAGCAGCCCCACCCCGGCATCGAGGCTGCACGGCACCAGCTCCCACTCGATCTCGCGGGCAAGCAGGTTGTACTGCGGCTGCAGGGACACGACCGCACTGAGCTGGTCACGCCGGGCCACGTCCACGATGCGCTGGAGCTGGTACCCGCGGACGTTGGACACCCCGATGGCCCCCACCCTGCCGGTCCGGACGAACCCGTCGAGCGTCCCCAGCCACTCCTCGACCGGTGTCAGCGGGTCCCAGCCGTGGACCTGGTAGAGGTCCACCTGCTCGACCCCGAGCCGCGCGAGGCTCGCGTCGAGGGCACGCCGCAGGTGGCGGCGCGAGAGCCCCTGTCGGTTGGGGTCCTCGCTGCCACCTACCGGGAACCGGGCCTTGGTCGCCAGCAGCACCTCGTCACGGACGCCCCGCTCGGCGAGCCACCGTCCGACGATGCGTTCGCTCTCGCCGTCCGCGTACACGTCGGCGAGATCGAGCAGGTTGCCGCCGGCCTCGAGGTAGCGGTCGAGGAGCCGGAACGCGTCGCGCTCGGGGGTCTCGGCCCCGAAGGTCATCGTGCCCAACGCGTAGCTCGAGACGACGGTGCCGCTCCCGCCCAGCGTGCGTCGCTCCACGGTTCGTGCCTCTCGGTCCGGGACGGGACGTTCAGGCGGCGGCCAGCTCGCCCATGAGCGCGACCATGTCGAGGTCGTCGTGCAGCTGGTGCTGGAGCATGAACCGCTCCACGCCGGCCCGCTCGTAGGTGCGGAGACGTTCCGCCGCCTGCTCCGGGGTCCCGATCACCCACTCGTCGCGGAGCCCGTCGAGCCAGGCGTCGAGGTCGCCCTCGGCCCCGGACGCCTCCTTCAAACGGGCTGCCCGGTCACGGACGTCACCCTCGTCGGCCCCGAGCAGTGCACCGGTCATGATCGAGAACGGCAGCGGGTCACGACCCGCGTCGCGGCATGCCGCCTCGATGTTGGCGCGGCGGTCCCGGACCGCCTCCGGGGACGGGAAGACCGTGTTGTACTCGTCCGCGAAGCGCGCCGCCACCCGTGCCGCCCGAGGTCCGGCCGACCCTCCGAGGATGATCGGCACCCGGGGCGACTGCACCGGTTTCGGTCGTGCCTCGCACCCCGTCAGCTGGTAGTGCTGCCCGTGATGGTCGAAGCGCTCCTCCGTCATCTGGCGCGTGATGATGGCCAGCTGCTCCTCGAGCACGTCGAAGCGCGTTCCGACGTCGTGGAAGGGAAAGCCGTAGGTGGTGTGCTCCAGCTCGTGCCAGCCGGCGCCGAGCCCGAGCTCCACCCGACCGCCGGACACGTGGTCGGCCGTGACGACGTCCTTCGCGAGCACCGAGGGATGCCGGAAGGAGGTCGGCGAGACCATGGTGCCGAGCCGGATCCGCTCGGTGATCGCGCCGAGGGCCCCGAGGGTCACCCAGGCGTCCAGGGCGGACCGTTCGGTCCGACCTGCTACCGACTGGTAGTGGTCGGAGCGGAACAACCCCTCGAGGCCGGCGGCCTCGACGGCGCGAGCCAGGTCGCACCACTGCTGCCAGGTGACCGACTCCTGGCCTTCGATCATCAGGTTCACGCGCACCGACTGCTCCTGGTGGACGGGGACGCTCGACGCTAGGCCGCTGCGCGGAACCCCGCAGGACCGACGGCGGCACCCCGGCGACGTGAGGCGTGGCCGACGGTCAGGCATGGCCGACGCTGACGCGTGGGTCAGGCGGGGTCGGCGGTCAGCGTGGCCGACGGTCAGGCGGGGTCGATGCGGTTCACGGCACCGCCGAGGTCGAGGACGTAGAGCTCACCGTCGTCGTCCTCCGCGAAGGAGAC
>SKTG01000469.1 GCA_007118045.1 Nitriliruptoraceae bacterium | reverse complement strand
GGCCCGGCCGTGCTCGCGCAGCGTGGTCGAGACCGCGACCGGTGCGGCGTCCCACCAGCTGCGGTCGGGCGGGATCACCTCGGGGTCGTCGTGGGTGAGCGAGAGGTGCCGGGCCGAGCGCAGCCCCGAGGCCACCGACCACAGCGCGGCGGCGTCCGCGTCCGAGGGGACCGACCAACACCAGGCCGCCAGCTCGCGCAGCTGCGCGTCGCGTGACACCCCCGAACGGCGGGCCTCGGTGACCTGGCGCAGCAGTGCCGCGAGGTCGGCGATCGCGCCGGTGGTGCGCGCGTCGAGGCGGTCGATCGTCGGCGGGGTGGCCGGGCCGCCCACGAACCAGGCCACCAGGCCCTGCCAGTGCTCGCGCCACCGTTGCTCGCGTTCCGCCGGGGCGGCGAAGGGCGAGGGATCGGCCTCGGCGGCCAGCTCGATCAGCGCGTGCTCGCCGACGTCGCGCACGTGCGTCACTGCGGCGCCGATGAGCGGGCCGTAGCGGGTCAGCTCGGCGTGGAAGTCGCGCAGGTGGTCGAGCAGCAGGTCCTTGTGGCGCAGGAAGGTCTCGGGCCGGGCGTCCTCCGTGCGGGCCAGCTCCCCGATCATCAGGTAGAAGCGTGCGGCCCGGTCGGCCAGGTCGGTCAACGCGCCGTGGAGCCGGTCGAGCAATCGGTGGACCCGTACCGCGTCGCCGGCCGTGGTGGCCTCGGCCAGCGCGGCGAGGTCCTCCAGGATCGATCCGAGCGCGATCGCCTTCAGCTGCGCGTCGTCGGGACGGGCGCCGACGACGCGTTCCACGGCGCCGTGGGCGAGGAAGCCGAGCTCGGTCAGCTGGTAGACCGACGCACGCCGGCGGTACTCGGCGATGCTGGTGACCCGCCCGGCGTCCTGGCTGCGGTCGAGCACACCCCAGTCCACCAGCGCGTCCAGGCTGGAGGGCAGGTCGACCGGCGTCGGCACGCTCGGGTCGTCGGCCGCGAGCTCGGTCAGCGACCCGGTGACCTGTTCGGTGGTCAGTCGGACCTCGTAGGCCCGGCGTGCGCGGTCGAACACGCGCAGGATCCACAGGTAGAGCCACCGGTCGGGGCCGGCGACCCAGCTGAACAGCCGCAGGCGCTCGTCGAGGGCGTGGCTGGCCAGGCCGAAGGCGTGCCCGGACGGCGGCTCGTGGCCCTGGTGGTGGCGCTGGTCCATCACTGCCTGCTGGTTCTCCGCGGGGAGCTCTCGACGTGCTGCGCAGACTACGACCCGGCTGCGACGGGCTGCGCGAGCGGCGAACCCGCGACGGTCAGGTCCCGTCGGTTCCCGTGGTCGGAGCGGGCGTCGGGAGTACCACCTCGCAGCGAGGGCCCGGGGCACGCGACAGTCGCGCGTCGGTCGTCAGCAGGGGCGCGTCGAGGACTTCCGCGAGGGCGACGTACATGGCGTCGGGCCCGCGGACCGTGGTGCGAAGCTCCCACGCCCTCGCGAGCAGGGGTGTGTGGCTGATGCGTTCACCGGGCCAGTCCCGCAGGTCGTCGATGGCGAGGCGTGCGGCCGTCCCATCGAGGTGTCCGAGCTGGTGGTGGCGTCGGATCACGCCGAAGACCTCGACGTCGATGAGGTGCGGTGCGAACTGGTCCTCGTCGGCCGTCAGGTGCCGAGCGATCCGGGGCGCCAGTTCGGTCGCGGCGACGACCTCGTAGAGGCAGCTCGCGTCAACGACCAGCATCGGGCCACGGTCCGCGCAGCTCCTCGACCGCCGCTCGCACCTCCTCGTGGGCGATACCACCCGATCGTCGCCCCGTCCGCTGCAACCATTCGGTCATGCTCGGTCGCGCCGCGACGCGGGCGGCGTGCTGGCGCAGCAGCTCCGGCACCGTGATCCCGGTCTCGGACGCACGGCGTTGCAACGCGGCGTAGACCTCGTCGTCGAGGTCACGGATCTGCACGGTCTTGGGCATGATGCGGCTCCCCATGCGTATCCGCATCGTACCATGCGTCTACGCATGAGGGCTGCCCGCCGCATCGCCGATCCGGACCAGCGATCGGTCGGGTGGGCCCCAGAGGCGGTCGCGCAACCCGGATGCACGGCGCACGACCCGGGTGACGGCGGCCCGGATGGCCGCTTCGGAGCCGACCACGGTGACCTGCCGTTGCGCGCGGGTGACGCCGGTGTAGAACAGCTCGCGGCTGAGGATGCGCGAGCTCTCGCCGGGCAGCACGACGACCGCGTGGCGGAACTGCGAGCCCTGGCTCTTGTGGATCGTCATGGCGTGGACGGGCTCGAGGCCCTCCAGACGTCCGGGTGGCAGCAGCCGGGGCCCGTCGGCGTGCGGGAAGGCGACGCGCGGGCCGTCGTCGGTGTCGACGACCACGCCGACGTCGCCGTTGTAGATGCGCAGCTGGTGGTCGTTGTGGGTGGCGAGCACCGGAGCGCCGACCTGCCAGCCGATCCCGCCGCCGCGCTGGACGACGCGGGTGCCGAGCCAGCGCTCGACGCGCGGGATCCAGGTGGTGACCCCGAAGGGGCCGCGCCGGTGGGCACACAGCACGCGGACCTCCTCGACGGCGCGCAACGCGGCGTCGGGCCGGCCGTCACGGGCGGCCTCGTCGAGGCGGGTGAACACGTCGGTGACGGCCCTGCGGACCTCGCCGAGGTCGGCGTCGTCGTCGTGTTCGGCCGCGTCGGAGCGTCTCCGCCAGGTGACGTCGGTCAGGGCGTCGTCGTCGAGCACGTCGAGCACGGCGTCGGCGTCGCCTGCCTGGATGGCGCCGGCGAGCCGCGCGATGCCGGAGTGCTCCCCGAAGCGGTGCACCCGCTGGAGCACGACGATGCCGTCCCCGATGGTCGGCCCGGCGGCGGGGTCGGTGGTCTCCGCCTCGGCCGCTGACGTGTCGACCGCCGTCGTGTCGGCGGCCGTTGTGTCGGCGGCCGTTGTGTCGGCGGCCGCTGCGCCGGCCGCCGTCGTGCCGACGGCCATCAGCCCGGCGAGGTCCTCGCCGGTGAGCTCGGCGAGCTCCTGTCGCGCCGCGTCGCTCAGCCGCGGTCCCCGCAGGGCGGGCCCGACGATGTCGCCGAGGACCGCACCGGCCTCGACCGAGCGCAGCTGCTGGGGGTCGCCCACCAGCACGAGCCGGGTCGACGGCGCGAGGGCGTCGAGCAGCCTGGACATCAGCGCGAGCGAGACCATCGAGGCCTCGTCGACCACCACGACGTCGTGGGGGAGCGGCTCGCCGGCGTGGTGGCGGAAGCGGGTGGCGTTGTCCGGCCGGCGTCGCAGCAGCCGGTGGATCGTGGACGCGTCGGCCGCAGCGAGCCGCTCCCGGACGGGCTCGTCCACAGCGTTCCGGAAGTCGGGGCGTTCGAGCGCCTCGCGTAGGGACTCCGCGAGACGGGCCGCGGCTTTGCCGGTCGGTGCGACGAGGGCGACGCGTGGTGCCGGAGCCCCGGTCGCGGCGGCCTGCTCGTCGAGCAGCGCCAGCAGGCGCGCGACGGTGGTGGTCTTGCCGGTGCCCGGGCCACCGGCGACGACCGCGAGCTGCCGGGTGACCGCTGTGGCGGCCGCGAGCCGCTGCAGGTCCGGACCATCGACCGGGTCGGGGGCGCCGAACAGGCGGTCGAGCCCCGCTCGTAGGCGGTCGCGGGCGAGCGCGGGGGTGCGGCGCGCCGCCCGGTCGATGAGTGCGGTCGCGAGCCGCCGCTCGTCACGCCAGTACCGGTCGAGGTAGAGGCGGGTGCCGAGCAGCGTGAGCGGCCACGCGTGACCCTCGGTGTCGTCGTCGGGGTCGTCGCCGAGCCCGGTGGCGTGACGGACGAGACCGCTCGCGCCGGCCACGGTCGCGACCCACCGGTCGAGGTCGTCGGGCCACGGCAGCGCGGCGAGCCGGGCCGGGTCGTCCTCGAGGTCGGCGACGGTGTCACGGACGGTGGCGAGGTCGACGCAGACGTGGCCGACACGGGGGCCACGGACGGCCAGGGCGGTCGCGAGCAGGACGTCGGGATCGGCGGTGTCGGTGATCTGGCACAGCGCGACGGCGGTGTGCACGTCGGCCGGGTGCAGCACGCCGGCCTGGTTGAACCCTCGCAGCCGCTCGGGCGCGTCGGCGACCAGCTCGACCGCGTTGGGGTCGGGCTCGACGGCGTCCGGGGCGCGACCGCTGGTCGGCGCGTGGGCGGCGGCGCTGATGGGAGCGGGGTCCGTGGCGACCGCAGCGGTGGCGACGGCTGATGCGACAGTCCCCGTAGCGTCGTCGCCGGCGTCGCGGGGAGCGGAGGCGTCGGTCACCGAGCCATCGGCAACCGGCCCGTCGGGGTCGGACTCGTCGACCGCGCCCGAGTCGTCCTCGGACTCGTCGACCGCGCCCGAGTCGTCCTCGGACTCGTCGGCCGCGGCCCCGTCGTCGGAGCGGTCGGGAGCCGGACGGGTGAGCTCCTCGACGTCGAACAGCGTCGGAGCGTCGGGATCGTGTCGGCTCATCGCGCACCTCCGTCGAGCAGGTCGCTGGTGGCGACGACCAGCGCCGGCGGCGGCTCCGAGGCGAACACCCCGCACGGCTGACCATCGACCAGCGGGGTGTCGGGACCGGCCATGCCGCGCAGGAACAGGTAGAGCGCGCCGCCGAGGGCGGTCCGCGGGTCGTAGTCCGGGACGCGCCAGCGCAGGTAGCGGTGCAGCGCCACCTGGTAGAGCAGCGCCTGCAACGGGTAGTGGCCGCGCATCATCGCCTCCGCCATCGCCGTCGGCGTGTAGTCGGCGGCCGTGAGCGGACCGTCGTAGCCACCGAGCCGGTTGGTCTTGTGGTCCGCCACGAGGTAACGCGGGCCGTGGTCACCGGTCGTCCGCAGGACGAGGTCGATGCTGCCGGTGAGGTAACCGCGCAGCTCGCCGCCGATGCCGCTGGCCGCGAGCTCGTCGGCGTACCCGGCGAGCGGGTCGCTCGAGGGCAGGTGGTCGCGGAACAGTTCGACGATGCCGGCGACGGTCGCCGTGCCGGTCAGGCGCGGGTCGAGCGGCAGCTCGAAGTCCAGCTCGTTCAACCGGTCGGCCCGGGCGACGTCGCGGAGCCGACGGCCACCGGCGAGCGGGCCGAGCGGTGTCTCGATCGCGAGCGCGAGCCCGTCGGCGAGCACGGCGGGGTCACCGATCGGGGTGCGTCGCCACGCGAGCTGCTCGTCCGTGAGCTCGCGCAGCGCCCCGCGCAGGTCGTCGGCCGCGAAGTCGACGTCCTCGAGGACGGCGTGCACGAAGGTCCCGAACTCCGTGCCGCCCGGGACCTCGCCGAGCGGGAGCTGGCGGGCGAGCTCGGCCCGGGCGCTCCGGCCGTCGGTCACCGATGCGACGTCCGCGTCCGCGACCGCTTCGGCATCCGCGGCCGGTGCCGTGCCTCCGACCGACGCCGGCTCGGCGGGGATCGACGGACGCGGGGCCGCACCGTCCGCGGGCGGGAGCGTCTCGTCGTCCTTGACCGGTTCGTCGGGTTCGCTGCCGACCAACGGTCCGTCGG
>SKTG01000076.1 GCA_007118045.1 Nitriliruptoraceae bacterium | reverse complement strand
GGACCGTCGACTGGTCGGCGCTGGCTCCCGGCGGCACCTGCGTGTCGCTTCCCTCCTACCCGTGGCAACGTCAGCGCCACTGGTTCGACCAGGACGAGGAGGGCTCCGTTCAGCCGGCCCGATCCGTGGGCGTGGAGACCGGCCACCCGCTGCTCGGGCGACGGCTGCCGACCGCGCGGCCGACCTGGGAGACCCGACTGGACGCGCACGGGACCGAGTACCTCGATGCGCACGTGGTCCAGGACGCCCCGTTGTTCCCCGCCGCCGGGTACATCGAGCTGGCGTTGGCGGCCGGTCGCGAGCTGTGGGGTGAGCGGCCGGTCCGCATCGAGAACCTCCAGCTACGCAAGCTGCTGTTCCTGCAGCGGTCTCGCCGCGCCGTCGTGCAGATCGCCCACGATCCCGAGCACGGAACGCTCGAGGTCCACAGCGACGTGACGGGCGACGTAGCCAGTTGGACGCTCAACACGAGCGCGAAGCTGGCGACCGACGTCCTCGACGACCACACGGACCTCGCCGATCTCCGTTCACGCTGCACGACGCCGGTCGCCGTGGAAGAGCACTACACCATCCTGGAGAACGGTGGCTACGGGTTCGGCCCCGCGTTCCGCACGCTCCGCGAGATCTGGCTCGGTCCCGATGGTGACGCCCTGGCACGTGTCGGCTTCCCCGCCGACAGCGTGCTGCCTGTGACCGACTACCGCGCGCACCCTTCGTTGCTCGACGCGGCGATCCAGCTGTTCGGGGCCATCAGCACCCGCGCGGCTGGGGTGCGAGCTGGCGCACCGTTCTTCCCCGTGTCCATCGAACGCCTGAGGTTCCACCGTCCGCCCGGTGCCGGTGGTTGGGCCTACGTCGCCATCCGCGACCGGGACGAAGGTCGCATCGAACGCGATGCCTGGCTGTTCGACGAAGCGGGCGAGGTCGCCATCACCATCGAAGGTCTTCAACTGCAGCTGCTGGACGAGCCGTCGCCACCCGAGGACGGATCGATCGACGACTGGCTGTACGAACTGCGCTGGGAGGAGCCTTCCGACGGAACGAGGGGAGCACCGGCGGCGGACGGAGCAACGTCGACGATGGCGGCACCGTCGACGAGAGCACCGTCGCCGCTGCGACCGATCGCGGAGATCACCACCGCTGCCGAGTCCGGCACCGACCGGCCGGAGGACGCTCCGGACGTTGCCCGGTACCTCGATCCCGTGGAGCCGACGCTCGACCGACTGGCGCAGGACTTCACCCTGCTGGCCCTGGCCGAGCTCGGCTGGACCACGGCCGGTGAGCTGGACCCGTCGAGCGACGAAACGGCCGCGGCGCTGGGGGTGGTGCCGAGCCATCGGCGGGTGTTCGGCGAGCTCCTGGACATGATCGGTCGCTCGCAGCCGAGCGAAAGGGCGAAGCTGCCGCCCGATCCGGGCACACTGCACGCTCGCGTGGACGAGCTCGTCGCCGCACAACCCCGGTACGCCGCGGAGGCGGAACTGTTGCGCCGCGGCGGGAGCCACCTCGCGGAGGTGCTGCGCGGCGAGATCGACGCCCGCGAGCTACTGCTGTCCGGCGAGTCGCTGGCGCTGCTCGCCCGGTTCTACGACAGCAGCCCTCCCTGCCGCTCGTATCACGAGCTGCTTGCCGACGCCGTGGAGGCTGCGGTCGAGGGAACCGACGGGCCGGGGCTGTTGCGGGTGCTGGAGCTCGGTGCCGGCACGGGTGCGGCCACCGCGACGCTGCTCGCCCGGTTACCCGCCGAGGTGGAGTACACCTTCACGGACGTCTCCTCGCTGTTCCTGGCGGACGCCGAGCAGCGCTTCGGAGACCGGCCCGGTGTCCGGTTCGCGACCCTGGACATCGAGGTCGATCCGGAGGCGCAGGGCTTCGACGCGCACGGCTACGACCTGGTCGTGGCCGCGAACGTGCTCCACGTGACCGAAGACCTCGACCGAACCCTCGGGCACGTGCGCCGTCTGCTCCGCGAGGGCGGTCTCCTCGCCGTCCTGGAGCTCACCGCCCGGTTCGGTCGTCCCCTGGGGTGGCTGAACCTCGTGTTCGGGCTGCTCGAGGGGTGGTGGCGCGCGACCGACGACCACCGTGGCCGGCGCGGCCCCGTCCTCGACGCGCACCGCTGGCGGGCACTGCTCACGGATCACGGCTTCTCGCCCGTGTCGAGCCCGTTCGGTGGGGCCGTAGACGAACGCACCCTGCAGGCCGTCGTCCTCGGTCGTGCACCCGCTCCTGTGGAGGCTTCGGCGAGCGCGGCCGGGGGGGCTCCGGCGACCGTGACGGGAGAGGTACCGGCACGCGCTCGCGCAACGGTCGGGGAACCGGCCGAGGGCGATGCGGTGGCCCGCCGCTGGGTGATCCTCGCCGACACGGTCGGCGTCGCCCAGGCGGTGGGGGACCGGTTGTGCCAGGAGGGTGACGAGTGCATCCACGTCCGTCCGGGCGCCGAGTACCGACGTCACCAGGATGGCAGCGTCACCCTGCCGCCCACGGAAGCTGCCGCCTACGGACGCCTCTGGCGTGAGCTCGGAGCGGACGAGGATCCGGTCACGGTCGTCCACCTGTGGAGCCTCGACACACCCGAAGCCGACGGGCTCGACGCGGACGGAGTCATGGCGGCACAGCAGCTCGGTTGCGGCAGCGTCCTCGCGTTGACCCAGACGATCGCCGAGCTCGAGGTGCCGGTGCCGGAGCTGTGGCTCGTGACGGCCGCGGGCCAGCCCGTCGACGGCGACCACGGGGACAACGTCGTCACCTCGACGCTGTGGGGTCTCGGGCGGGTACTGATGAGCGAACAGGGGGATACCCGGTTCCGGCTGCTGGATCTCGGCCCCGAGGGTCACGCGGAGCAGGTCGACGGGATCGTGGCGGAGCTGCGCCGGGACGGCCCCGACGAGGAGGTCGCATTGCGAGGTGACCGCCGACTCGTCAGGCGGTTGCGGCACCTGTCGTTGGCTGAACGCACCCGCCGTGACCACGTCCGTCAACGGTCCCCGCTCACGGACGGCTTCAGGCTCGAGGTCGGCTCGCCCGGGGCCATCGAGAGCCTACTGCTCCGCAGATCACCGGAGCCCGATCCCGAGCCCGGTCCGGGGGAGGTCGTGATCCGGGTCATGGCGTCCGGCCTGAACTTCCGCGACGTCCTGCAGACGCTCGACATGCTGCCCGCCGCGGCCTATCAGTACGACCCCGACCCCGACGGCCTGGGTATCGAGTGCGCCGGCATCGTGGTCGCGTGTGGTCAGGGCGCGCAGCGGTTCCGGCCGGGGGACGCGGTGATCGCTCTGGCGGCCGCCGCGCACAGCTCACGCGTGGTCGCCCGGGAGGATCTCACGGTCGCGAAGCCGGAGGCGCTGGCCTTCGAGCACGCCGCGTCGGTGCTCAACGCCTTCGTCACCGCCGAGTACGCCCTGCACCACGTCGCCAGGATCCGCCCGGGGGAGCGGGTCCTGATCCACTCGGCGAGCGGCGCCGTGGGCCTCGCCGCGATCCAGCTCTGCCGCCAGGTCGGGGTGGAGATACTCGCAACCGCCGGGACGCCCGAGAAGCGTCGACATCTCAGCAGGCTCGGCATCGAGCACGTGATGGACTCCCGGTCGCTGGCCTTCGCCGACGAGGTTCTCGATGCCACCGACGGCGAGGGTGTCGACGTGGTCCTCAACTCCCTCACGGGCGAGGCCACCGCGAAAGGCCTGTCCGTCCTCCGGCGCTACGGACGTTTCGTCGAGCTCGGCAAGCGAGACATCTTCGAGGACGCGAAGGTCGGGTTGCTCCCGTTCCAGCGCAACCTGTCCTTCCACGCGGTCGATCTGATCCAGCTCGCGCTCGACCGGCCCAAGCAGGCGCTCGAGCTCCTCGAACACGTCGTGGCGCGCATCGCCGACGGTGACCTCGAGCCGGTCCCGGTCACCACCTTCGATCTCGCCGACGCGGAGGATGCCTTCCGGCTGATGGCGCAGGCCCGCCACATCGGCAAGGTCGTTCTCACCGTCCAGGAGCCGCACTACCCCGTCCACGCTCCGGCCGACGCGCCACTGTTCCGACGGGACGCCACCTACCTGATCACCGGTGGGCTCGGCGGGTTCGCGCTCGCGGTGGCCCGGTGGATGGCGGAAGCGGGGGCGGGCGACCTCGTGCTGATGAGCCGCAGCGGCCTCCCGAGGGAGGATCCCGACGCGCTGGAGGCGCTGCGGGGTTCCCCGGCCCGGGTCACGGTCCTGCGGGGCGACGTGGCTCGCGAGGACGACGTCGCGGCTGTCCTGGCACACATACGTGAACGGTTGCCCCCGCTGCGGGGCATCATCCACGCGGCGATGGTGCTCGACGACGACGCGCTGGTCCGGCTCGATCAGGAGCGTTTCGCGGCGGTGCTCGCACCGAAGGTGGCCGGGGGGTGGAACCTCCACCGCCTGACGCGAGAGGACGACCTCGATCTGTTCGTCTCCTTCTCGTCGGTCGCGGCGGTCATCGGCCACCCGATGCAGGCCAACTACGCCGCTGCGAACGTCTTCCTCGACGTGCTGGCCGCGCACCGGCGGGCCCGGGGCCTGCCCGGCCTCACGATCGGCTGGGGCACCATCGACGGGGTCGGGTACGTGTCGCGACATCAGGAGCTGGCGCAGTACCTGGATCGAGGCGGTTTCCAGGGCATGTCACCGGAGCAGGCCTTCGAGACCCTGGACCGGCTGTTGCGGTACGACGTGGACCACGTCGTCGCGGCGCGGATGGACTGGGAACGGTGGGCGGAGGTCAACCCGCTGGCCGGCGCCACCCGACGCTTCCAGGGACTCGTGGCCACCGGCACGACGGTGTCCGAGCGCACGTCGCAGGACGGCGCCGCCACGACGCTCGAGCGTCTGCGTCAGGTCGCAGCCGTCGAACGGGACGCCGTGGTGATCGACTACCTCCGGGAGAAGGTGGGACGGGTCCTCGGCACCGCTCCCGACCGGCTGGACGTCGAGCGACCCCTCACCGAGCTCGGGTTCGACTCGCTGATGGCGGTGGAGCTGACCACGGCCTTCACCTCGGATCTGGGGGTACGTGTACCGGTGGTGGAGGTCCTCCAGGGTCTCAGCAGCGCCCAGCTGGTCGGCAGGATCCTCGACCAGCTGGTCCTCGATGAGCCTGCCCATGAGCCGTCCGAGCCCGACCCACGGGACCCCGGCCGGTTCGGGCCGGACGAGCAGGACCTCGACCGGGTCGACCCGGAGGAGCTCGCCTCCGGGAGCACCCACACCCAGCAGGAGCCAGCGCGCGAGCAGGACGGCGCCGAGCAGCGAAGCGGCCTTCCCTTCGAGCAGGGGCCCCTCGCCCCCGGCGAGGATCCGTCCGAAGCGGGCGCCGAGCATCCCCTGTCCAGCGAGCAGCTCCGCTTCTGGTTCCTCGATCGCTCGGATCCTGGCACCCCGACCTCCAACCTGCCGGCAGCAGCCAGGTTGCGGGGCCACCTCGACGTGGAGGCGTTGCGCGTCGCGCTGTCCGAGGTC
>SKTG01000362.1 GCA_007118045.1 Nitriliruptoraceae bacterium | reverse complement strand
TCGGGCACGACACGGCCTTCACCGCCGCTCAGGCGAAGGAGGCGTGGGGCACGACCCGGCGCTTCGCGATCCCGCTGCTCGAGCACCTCGACCGTACGGGCGTGACGAGCTTCGACGGGCAGCTGCGCACCGTGCGGTGAGCTCGCAGGGGCTCCCGTCAGCCCAGCGGTTCGAGCACCGCCTCCACCTCGACGGGCGCGTCCATCGGCAGCACCGCGACCCCGACCGCCGATCGGGCGTGCACGCCGGCGTCGCCGAGCACCTCGCCCAGCAGCTCGGACGCGCCGTTCGCGACCAGGTGCTGTTCGGTGAAGTCCGGCGCCGACGCGACGAAGACGGTCACCTTGACGACGCGGACCCGGTCGAGGCCGGCGACGGCGTCCGCGATCGCCAGCACGTTGAGTGCCGCGGTGCGCGCGAGCTCGGCGCCTTCGGCCGTGTCCAGGTCGGCCCCGAGCTTGCCGGCGCGGACGAGCGCGCCGTCCACCACCGGCAGCTGGCCGGCGGTGAAGACGAAGCCGCCAGCGCTGGTGTGTGGCTGGTAGGCGGCGGCGGGGCTCGCGACCGGGGGCAGCTCCAGCCCCAGCGCCGTGAGGCGGTCCCGAGCGCTCATGGTCACCTCGTTCGCTCCGGGTCGCGGTAGGCCACGCCCTCGATGGCTCGTTCGCGGATGCTCAGGCGAGCGGCCGCTTGAAGTAGGCCACGTTCTCCGCGACCGTCACCAGTTCCCAGCCGTCCTCGCCCCACTGGTTGAGGATCTGCTGCAGCGCGTGGCTGATCAGCGGGGCGGTGGCGTACTCCCAGCGGGTCACGATGTCGCTCCTCGTCGTCCGGCACCTTCGCCGGCCGGCTCCGGCCGGGCAGTGGTACCGCACGGAGCCCGAGGCGGGCAACCCGCCGCGCCCGGCACGGCTCCGCTCAGACGGCCGTCGCGACCGGTGGTCGGCCTTCGAGCATGGCGCGTCGGTCGGCCTCACCGAGCCCACCCCAGACACCGTAGGGTTCCGCGTGGACCAACGCGTGCTCGCGACATGCGGCCAGGGCCGGGCAGGTCGCACAGATCTCCTTGGCACGTTGCTCCCGGGCGACCCGCTCGCGCTTGGGCTCGAACCGGTTCGGGCCGAAGAACAGCGTGGCGTCCTCCCCGCGGCAGCGCGCCTCCAACTCCCAGGAGTCGGCCACGTCGATCAGATCGAGCTCGCGCGGCGCGTTCGTCACGTCGGCGCGGTGCGGTTCCGGTGAGCTGCGCATCGCTCCCCCTACGGTCAGTGCCAGAACCCTACGCCCGCCCGGCCGGGGTGACTAGGCCCAGTTCGCTCGCCCGGGTTGCACGCGCGCGAACGATTGCAAGCACGTGGGCGTGCGACGCCGGCGCGTCGCCGTGATCGGTCGGCACCGCGCCGATGGGACGCGGCGATGGACGCACGGGGCGGTCCCCGGGTTCTCAGCCTTCTCAGCCGCGCGCGTCGGAGCCCGCGGCCTCGTCGCCCTCGTCGTCACCGGAGGCGACACCCGCGGGCTGGGCGGGTTCGAAGGGCTCGACCAGGACCACGGGTCCGTCGACGTCGTGGACCCGGACCGGCGTGCCGACCTTGGCCCGCTTCGTCTCGCCGGTCCACCGGGCGCGCCAGAGGGCACCGTCGATGTACACGTGCCCCTCGGGGTTCAGCACGGAGCGCACGATGCCGGCGCGCCCCACCAGATCGTCGACCGACACGCCCTCGGGGCCGGCCTGAGCACGCAGGATCGTGGTCATGACGAAGACGAAGAACACGAACGCCGTGAGCGTCGTCGCGGCGACCAGCCAACCGTTGAGCGCGAGCGCTTCGTGGTCGTAGAACGCCCACGAGCCGACGGCGAACGCGGCGGTCGCCGCCACCGTCAGCGGCCCGAACCCGGCCATGGCCGTGTCCACGGCGTAGAGCAGCAGCCCGAGCACCACGAGCGCCACGGCCCACCAGGTCACGGGCAGCACGGTCAGACCGAACGCACCGATCGCCGCCGTGATGACCCCCGCCAGGCCCGCCACCCCGAACCCGGGCTGGAAGACCTCGAAGAGCAGCATGCCCAGGCCAACGACCAGCAGCAGGTAGATGAAGGGGGCGGTGGTCGCCGCGTGCAGGACGCGTCGGACCAGCCCGAGCGAGTGGAAGCGGACCTCGACCTCGTCGAACCGCAGCGTGAGCTCGCGCGCGTCAGCATCGGGGCCCACGTCGACGGAGGTGCCGTCCAGGTCGACCAGCAGCGGTTCGATGTTGGCGCTGGTCAACGTGGCCAGCTCCGCGTCGACCAGCTGCTGCGCGGGGACGGGACCCTCCAGCAGCGCCTCCACGACCGCGGGATCGGCGTCGGTGGCCTCCACCAGCGAGGCGACGCGGTCGGCGGTCGGGTAGCTGCCGTCGTCCGCCAGGTCGGCCGGCTCGAGCGGGCCGATAACGGCGTCGTCGGCGACCGCCCGCACGTCGGCGGCCAGCCACAGCATCCCGGCGGCCCCCGCGGCCTCCGCGCCGGTGCCGAGCGGCCCGACCAGCACCGCGATCGGGACGGGCGAGGCCTCCATCGTGGCCAGGACCTCGTCGAGATCGACCGACACCCCACCGGGGGAGGTGTACTGCAGCACGACCAGCTCGGAGCCGTTCTCCTCGGCGATCTCGATGATGTCGAGGATCTGGGCCGTGACCGGCGGATCGATGAAGCCGCTGCGCAGCGGCAGGATCTCCACGGTCCGGCTCGCCGTCTCCCCGTCCTGGTCCGAACCGTCACCGGTCTGGGCCACGGCCAGCGAAGCCGTGAGCGCCAGGGTGAGCGACGCGAGCACGGCGAGGACGAGGGCGCGACGCAGCGCCACGAGCGCGGGAGCCATGGCCGCGAGCTTACCTCCGGGCAACCCGCCCCCGGACCGCGCACCGACCGGCCCGGACGTGGCCCGGGACCGAACGGACGTGACGGCACGACGGCCGGCCGGGGGTGTCCCCGACGCTGCCCGCCTAGGCTGCGACCGCGTCCGAGCGAACCGACGGAACCGACCGATGACCAGCGCCACGATCGCCGCCACGCCCGCCGTCGACGGGCTCGACGAGCTGCTGTCCTCCCACGTGACGATCGTCACGGGCAAGGGCGGCGTCGGCAAGACGACGACGGCCGCCTCGCTCGCCCTCGCCGGCGTCGCCTCCGGCCGGCGCACCCTGCTCGTGGAGGTCGAGGGCCGGCAGGGCTTCAGCCGGACCTTCGAGACGCAGCCGTGGGACTACCAGGAACGTGAGTTCCGGCCCAGCCTGCACGGCGCGTCAATCGACCCGGCGGAGGCCGTCTACGAGTACCTCGAGCTGTTCTACGGGCTCAAGCGCGTGCAGTGGGTGATGGAACGCTCCAACGCGCTGGACTTCGTGACGACCGCCGCGCCCGGTCTGCGCGACCTGCTGCTCATCGGCAAGATCTACGAGATCGAGGCGCGACGGCGCGAGGACGGCCGGCGCGCCTACGACCTCATCGTCGTCGACGCCCCACCGACCGGCCGCATCGTCCCGTTCCTCCAGGCCCCGGAGGGCGTCACCGAGATCGTGCGCGTGGGGCCGATCCGACGGCAGGCGGCGCAGATCAAGGAGATGCTCACCGACCCGAAGCGGGTGCAGGCCGTGATCGTCACCCTGCTCGAGGACATGCCCGTGCGCGAGACCAGCGAGGGCGTCACCGCCCTCGAGGACGCCGGCATCCGGGTCGGACCCGTCGTCGCCAACCAGGTGACCACGCCCCGCGTCGACGAACGGCACCTCGAGGTGCTGCGCAGCGAGGGCAGCGACGGCCTCCGGGCCCGAGCCGAGGGAGCCGGTGCCAAGATGTCGGGACGGACGGCCACGCTCGCCGTGGATCTGGCGAGCGCGCACGTCGCGCGCCACCAGATGCAGTCCGAGCTGCGCGCCAGGCTCGCCGCCGAGACGGGTGCCGCCGTGCTCAACCTGCCCCTGCTCACCGGTGCCCGTTTCGATGCCAGCGACCTCGAGCTGCTGGCCGACATCCTCGCCGTCCAGGTCGGTGAGGACGGCCCGCTCGCGGAGGAACATCTGGACGAGGCGGCTCTCGCCGCGCTCATCGGGGCAGCGACGGGCGGTGATGCATGAGCAGCAGGAAGCTCGACGAGGCCCGCCAGCACACCCTCGAGTCGGCGGTGCGCGACGCCCACGTCCTGGTCACGACGGGAGCCGGCGGCGTCGGCAAGACGACCACGGCCGCCGCCCTCGGGGTCGCCGCGGCCCGGCAGGGCCGGCGCGCGCTGGTCCTCACCATCGATCCCGCCCGACGCCTGGCCCAGGCGATGGGCATCGACGAGCTCACCGATCTCCCGAGCCGGGTGGAGCTCGAGACCCCGGCCGAGGGTGAGCTCTGGGCGATGATGCTCGACATGCAGACCACCTTCGACCGCCTGATCGACCGCCACGCCACCAGCGCCAAGAACGCCCGGGACATCAAGTCGAACCGCATCTACCGGACGCTGTCCTCGACCCTGTCCGGCACCCAGGAGTACATGGCGATGGAGCGGCTCCACGAGCTGCACGACGCCGGGGAGTGGGACGTCCTGGTGGTCGACACGCCGCCGACGCGTTCGGCCCTGGACTTCCTGGACGCCCCGACACGCATGACCTCCTTCCTGGAGGGCAGGCTGCTGCGGCTGCTGCTCAAGCCCGGGGTCCTGGCCGGTCGTGGCGTGGGCCGGATGGTGGGTGCCGGCGCCACGGCGTTCATCCGGGTGGCCGGCCGGGTCACCGGCATGGAGCTGCTGCAGGACCTCGCCGACTTCTTCCGCGACTTCGAGGGCATGTACGAGGGCTTCAAGGAGCGTGCCGACCAGGTGCTGGCACTCCTGCGCGATCCCGACTCGCGGTTCGTGGTCGTCACCTCACCTGAACCTCCGCCGCTCCGCGAGGCGCGCTTCTTCCTCGAGCGGCTCGAGCAGGAGGGGCTGCACGCGGCCGGTGTGGTCGTCAACCGTGTCCAGCCCGAGGTGCCGCGCGACCCGTCGGCCAGCTCGTTGAACCGGGCCGTGGAAGGCCTGTCCCAGAGCGACGACGCGGCCGACCAGGCCGCGGCGGGCACCTTGCGTCTGCTCGCCGACATCCGCAACCTCGCCTCGCGCCAGCGTCGCGACGTGGGCTCCTCGCTCTACGGGCTCGGCATCCCGGCCCTGGTCGACGTGCCGCTGCTCGGCGGGGACGTGCACGACCTCGACGGGCTCGACACCATCGCGTGGACGCTGACGACGGGGAGGGAACGGTGAGTCCACGACCCGATGAGGGTCGGCGCGGGACCGACGGCGCGGACCCGTCCGGCGCGGACCCGTCCGGCTCGGACGGCCCCGACACGGCCCGCGACGCCACAAGCCCCGACACGGCCGGAGGCTCGGACGGCTCCGACGGGGCGAAAGGATCACTGCCAATGGTGCTATCGCCGCGATGTTGCCCCCGAGGCACGATGCCTTCGCCGGGCGGAATATGTCCGCCCTTGGCC
>SKTG01000093.1 GCA_007118045.1 Nitriliruptoraceae bacterium | reverse complement strand
GCCACCGCCGGCCCCCTCGAAGGACAACGCCTCGAACCCGTCATCCACGACGACACCTTCTGGTTCGTCTGGACCGCCTTCCGCGACGACACCAGGATCGTCGAACCATGACGACCATCCCCGCGCCGGGGACCGGCTGCGCCGGCATCCGGGTGGTCGGCCCGCGACGACGGCCCCGCGCGCCGGGGGGCCGCCCGTGCTGGTCCGGGTCGTCGGACCGTGACGACAGGCAAGCGGTCGGAGGACCGACCGCGTCGGCAGCGTTCGGTCGGACCGTTTCCCTCGCACCGTTCCCTCGGAGCGTTCAGTCCGTCCGTGTCGCCAGCACGCGCAGCTCGTCCGGGTCCAGCTCGGCGCTCAGGCGCGAGAGTGGCGAGACCCGGACGAAGCGCGGCCCGTCGGCGATCGGTAGCGGACATGGATCGGAGACGCGATCCCGTTGACGACCGGCGAGGACCGGCGAACCACTGGGCGAGGCTCGTTGCCGATCCGATCGGCCCTCCTCGACGAGGAGCCCTCCGCCGGCGTGGAGGTGGACGTCCCAGGTCCACCGCTCGCCGGCACCACAGCTCGGCGTGCCCTCGGCCTCGAAGACGAGCTGGTCCCCCTCGATCCGGTAGGTCCCGGTGACGGCCGGGTCCGTGATCAGGGTGCCGGCGTCGTCCACGGCGAAGCGTTCGTCGCGTGCGAGATGCAGCAGCAGGCCCGACCTCGAGGCGTCGCCCGACGCAGAGGCGTCGCCGACCTGGAGCCAGACGCCTGCCAACGTGCCGAGGCTCGGGGTCACCGGCTCGCCGCTGAGGTCCAGGTCGGCCGCTATCGAAGCGCTGAGCGGGGATCCCGGTGAGAGTTGCACGAACCCGGCACGGGTGCCCAAGGGTGCCAGACAGGGCGACGTCGAGGTCTCGTCGTGGATCGTGTGCAGCCAACCATCGTCGGTCACGCGGGCGTGCCACTCCCAGTGGTCGCGTTCGCGGCACGACGGCGTCGGCTCCGCTCGGAACGTCAAGACGTCGTCCTCGAGCTGGTAGGTACCCCGGCGGTTCGGGTGTTCGGAGAGGTGACCGCGGTCGTCCAGCGCGAACCGGCCGTCCCCGTCGAGCGTGAGCAGCAGCCCGAAGTGCCTCGCGTCGGACACCTGCAACCAGGCCGCCTGGACGTCGTCGGCCCGAGGGACCCGCTCGAGCGACTCCGATGCCGCGAGCTCGTGTCGGCGCGGCAGCTCGGGGAGGGTGACGTCGAGCCGCTGGACGTCCTGCGGCACCATCACCCACGTGAGCAGGAGACCGACACCGACGATCGCACCGAGCGCCCAGCTGGCCCGCGGGGGTGGCCGTGACGATCTCTGGCCACCGGGGACGAACTCATCGAGGTAGGCGCCGCAGCGCGCACAGAATCGCTGATCGCGGGCTCGCGCAGCGGTGGAACAGCTGGTGCACCGCCGTCGCCGGGCGTCCATCTCGCCGTCTCCGCCTACGAGCCACGCTACACCGCATGAGGCAGCTCGACCAGACCGGTGGCCACCTCGTCGCCGCTACGCCGCGACGCCCTGCGTCACTGGGGGACGGCGCCGTGGCAGCAGCCGGGCCGTGCATCGTCGCCCGATGCGGCCGCACTCCGAGGACGTCACTCCGGCGTACGGCGGCGTCGTAGGACCCGGGCTTCCCAGGGTCGGAGTCGATCGGGTTCGCGAGTGGCCGCGTCGGGGACGTCGAGGTTGTCGATCAGCAGCTCGGCGTCGGACCACGCGGCGAGGGGCAGATCGACCGCGACCGTCTCGCCCGTGAAGTTGCCCAGCACCAGCAACTCGACGTCACGAAGCCGCCGGGTGTACGCGTAGACGTCCGGGTCCTCGGGGAGCAGCATCGTGAAGTCCCCGTGGACCACGGTCGCTTCGGTGTGACGCAGCTCGATGAGGCGGCGGTAGTGGTGGTAGACGGATCCGGGATCGGCGCGAGCGTGTCTCGCGTTGATGGTCTCGTGCTCGACCAGCACGGGGTACCACGGCTCGGTGCTGGAGAAGTCGGCGTGTTGGGAGTCGTCCCACTGCATGGGTGTCCGGGCGTTGTCCCGAGCGAACCGGCCCACCCGGGCGACCACCTCGTCGGGGTCGGCACCTTCCGCGAGCTCCCGAGCCACCTGGTTGCGGGACTCGACGTCCACGAGGTCCTCGACCCTCGTGAGCGGCGCGTTCGGCATGCCGAGCTCCTCGCCCTGGTAGACGAAGGGTGTGCCGCGGTGCAGGTGGAGCACGGTGGCCAGCATCTTCGCGGAGCGGACCCGGTACCGGCCGTCGTCGCCGAACCGGGACACGGCACGGGGTTGGTCGTGGTTGTTGAGGTAGAGGCTGTTCCAACCCCGTTGCGCGAGCGTCGTCTGCCAACGGTCCAGGCTGGCCTTGAGATCACGCAGGTCGAACGTTCCCGGTTGCCACTTCGTGGCGCCATGGTCGATCTGGACGTGCTCGAAGGTGAAGACCATGTCGAGCTCGTGGCGGTCAGGATCGGTGAACCGAGCCGCTTCGTCGACCGTGCAGCCGGGCATCTCCCCGATGAGCAGGACCGGGTCGCGACGCGGTGCGACCACCTCGCGGTGCATCTCCTGCATGAACTCGTGGATGCGCGGCCCGGCCACGAACCATGGTGAACCGTCCCCGGATCCGCCGAGAACCGTCGGTTCGCCGTCGGGCAGTCGCGGATCCTTCGAGACGTGGTTGATCACGTCCAGGCGGAACCCGTCGACACCGCGATCGAGCCAGATCCGCATCACCTCGTAGAGGGCGTGACGGACCTGTGGGTTCTCCCAGTTCAGATCGGGCTGCCGTGGGGAGAAGACGCCGAGGTAGTACTCACCGGTGCGCGGGTCCAGGGTCCAGGCCGGTCCGGAGAACGCAGCACCCCAGTTCGTCGGCTCGGCACCGGGGCTGCCCGGCGCCTTGCCATCTCGGGGTGGCCGCCACCAGTACCAGTCGCGCTTCGGGTCATCACGCCCGGAACGGGAGGCGACGAACCAGGGATGGGCGTCCGAGGTGTGGTTGAACACGAGGTCCATGACGAGCTTCATGCCAAGGGCGTGGACCTCGCGCAGCAGGCGCTGGAAGTCCTCGATCGTGCCGTAGATCGGGTCGATGCCGAGGTAGTCGCTGACGTCGTAGCCGTTGTCCGCCTGTGGCGACGGGTAGATCGGCGAGAGCCAGACGACGTCCACCCCCAGGCCGGCGACGTGATCCAGCCGGTCGATGATGCCCTGGAGGTCACCGATCCCGTCGCCGTTCGCGTCCGCGAAGCTCCTCGGGTAGATCTGGTAGACGACGGCGCTCTTCCACCAGTCCGGGGCTAGCTGACTCACGGGGCGCGTCCTCGTGCCGGGCGGGTCGCAGGTGCGCGAACACGAGCCTACGGAGCGCGGTCACCGGGCCGCCACGCATCGGCTCCGGGGGTGACCGTCACCGGGCCGAGGCCAGGGACCGCGATAGCCTGGCCGGTGGTGTGCCACCACCGGCGGTCCACCGTCGCACACACGCCTGGGAACGACGGAGTCTTCGATGTCGAACGCCACCTCGGCTCGCGCCATGCTGCTGCACCGAGAGGACGACGTCGCGATCGCGACCGAGGCGCTCGACGCCGGTGCTTCCCTGAGCGTCGCGGATCACCGTCTGTCCGCGGCCGGTCCCGTGCCGGAGGGCCACAAGCTGGCGGTCCGCAGCCGCGAGACCGGCGACCCCGTGCTCCGCTACGGGCAGATCATCGGATTCGCGACCCGGCCGATCGAGGTCGGCGAACACGTGCACACGCACAACCTCGAGTTCCGGACGGTGGAACGGGATCACGCCTTCGCGGAGGGCGCGCGCCGCGTGCCCCTGCTGCCCGAGGCCGAGCGTGCCACCTTCCAGGGGATCGTCCGTCCCGACGGCCGGGTCGCGACCCGCAACTTCATCGGGGTGCTGACCACCGTCAACTGCTCCGCCACGGCGGCCACGCACATCGCCGACGCGTTCCGGCGTCCGGGGGCCCTGGATGGCTTCCCGAACGTCGACGGTGTCGTCGCGCTCACCCACCAGACGGGGTGCGGGATGGCCCCGGACGGGGAGGGTCTGAAGCTGTTGCGCCGGACGCTGGCCGGTTACGCGCGGCACCCGAACTTCTACGGCTTCATCCTGGTCGGCCTCGGGTGCGAGACGAACCAGATCAAGGAGCTCGCCGAGGCGTGGGAGGTCGAGCCGGCCACGGTCGTCTCCTCGATGACGATCCAGGATCAGGGCGGGACGGCGGCGACCGTGCGTGAAGGCGTCGCTCGGATCGAGGCGATGCTGCCGGAGGCCGACCAGGTCGAGCGTCAGACGGTGCCGGCGAGCGAGCTGATCCTCGCGGCCGAGTGCGGTGGTTCGGACGCCTACTCCGGCATCACCGCCAACCCGGGCCTCGGGGCGGCGGTCGACCTGGTCGTCGCGCACGGCGGCACCGCGGTGTGGGGGGAGACGCCGGAGATCTACGGTGCGGAGCACCTGCTGACGCGCCGCGCGACCGACCCCGGGGTGGGCAAGGCGCTGGTCGACCGCATCGACTGGTGGCAGGACTACACGCGTATGCACGGCGGCACGCTCGACAACAACCCCTCGCCTGGCAACAAGGAAGGCGGACTGACCACGATCCTGGAGAAGTCGCTGGGTGCCGTGGCCAAGAGCGGTACGACCGACCTCATGGCGGTGTACGAGTTCGCCGAGCAGATCACCGAGCGCGGCATGGTCTTCATGGACACACCCGGGTACGACCCGGTCTCCGTGACCGGGATGGTGGCCGGTGGCGCCAACGTCGTCGCGTTCACGACCGGCCGGGGCTCGGCGTTCGGGTGCAAGCCGACGCCGAGCATCAAGCTGGCCACCAACACCCCCATGTACGAGCGCATGACCGAGGACATGGACCTCAACTGCGGGGTCGTGCTCGACGATCCCGACGTCGACATCCCGGCGCTCGGGCAGCGGATCTTCGAACTGATCCTGGCGACGGCCTCGGGTCGCGCGACCAAGAGCGAGGAGCTCGGGTTGGGCGACAACGAGTTCGTTCCCTGGCAACTCGGCGCGGTGATGTAGTCGCGCCGGTCGGCCCTCGCCGTGGCCAGCCCGATGGTGTGCGCACCGCATCGCTGGTCCCGACGGCCGTTTGACCGAGCCCCGAGCGACCCTAACCTCGGCCGCCGAGTGACCGGCTGGGCCGCCCGACGCGCCGTCCTCGGACAGGTCGCACCGGCCGTCCCCGCCTGGCGGTGACGCCGTCCCGGCTCCCGCCTTCCGCAGATGCTGAGGAAGGATCGCGATGAGCGCCAGGGACGGTTCGCAGCAGGTCCACCAACGCAGCGTCCTGGGTTTCCAGACCAACCCCACGGTGTTCTTCGTCTCCGCGGGCGCCATCCTCGCGTTGGTCGTGTTCGGCGTAGCGGCGCCGGAGACCGCGGAGACGGTGTTCGCCGGCATCCAGGACTTCATCGTCGCGGAGCTCGGCTGGTTCTACTCCATCGTGGTCAGTGGGTTCCTGATCTTCGTGCTGTGGATCGGGCTCGGCCGGTTCGGTCGCATCCGCCTGGGACCCGACGATTCCCGTCCCGACTACAGCTACGTGACCTGGTTCGCGATGCTCTTCAGCGCCGGGATGGGCATCGGGGTGCTGTTCTGGTCGGTCGCCGAACCGCTCAACCACTTCGCCGACCCGCCGTACGGGTCGGCCGAGACCGCCGAGGCGGCCCGGAACGCCGTCAACCTCACCTATCTGCACTGGGGCTTGCACGGGTGGGGCATCTACGTGGTGGTCGGGTTGAGCCTCGCCTACATGTCCTACCGGCGCGGGCTGCCCATGGCCATGCGCTCGACGTTGCATCCGCTCCTCGGTGATCGGGTGTACGGGCCCGTGGGTCACGCGGTGGACATCTTCGCGATCCTCGGGACGATGTTCGGCGTGGCGACCACGCTGGGGCTCGGGGCGCAGCAGGGAGCGGCCGGTCTCGAGCACCTCTTCGCCATCGACGGCGGCTTGACGACCCAACTGTGGATCATCGCCCTGGCGACCGGCGCGGCCATAGCGTCCGTGGTCAGCGGCCTCGATCGGGGTATCCGTCGACTCAGCGAGATCGCGTTGGCGCTCGGCCTGGCGATCTTCCTGTACGTGCTCGTCTTCGGTGAGACCGCGTACGGCCTCAGCTCCACCGTGGAGAGCATCGGCTTCTACATCCAGCACCTGCCCGAGACCGCGTTGCGCGGGACCGCCTTCGCCGACAGCGAGTGGATGGGCGCCTGGACCTTCTTCTACTGGGGGTGGTGGCTGGCCTGGTCGCCGTTCGTGGGGGTGTTCATCGCGCGGATCTCCCGGGGGCGTACCGTCCGCGAGTTCGTCCTGGGGGTCCTGCTCGTCCCGACCACGCTGGTCTTCGTCTGGTACGGGGTGTTCGGCCACATGGCGATGCGGCGGGTCCTGGAGGACGGGGACGAGAACCTGCTGTCCACGGCGGTGGACGACATCCCGGTCGCGATCTTCGTGTTCTTCGAGGAGTTCCCATTCGCGTTCGCCCTGTCGATCGTGGGGCTGCTGGTGATCGCCATCTACTTCGTCACCTCCTCGGACTCGGCGTCGTTCGTGATCGACATGCTCGCGTCGGGTGGCGACCCGGATCCGCCGACGCGCTCACGGGTCTTCTGGGCCACGACCGAGGGTCTGGTGGGGGCGATGCTGCTGGTCGCCGGCGGTCTGGAAGCGATGCAGATGTTCCAGATCACGACGGGGCTGCCGTTGGCGGTGCTGTTGATCGCGATCTGTGTCGCCCTCGTCTCGAGCCTGCGCGAGGACCGTCGGGCCACCCGGACCGAGCCGGTCGACCGTCGCACCGGCTCGCCGTAGGCTCCGCGCCCGGATCATGGGTCCGGGGAGTGGAGGCCAGGGATGACGGGACACCGACGCGAGGGCTCGGCGGCGACGGGCAACCTCGGGCTGTGCACCGACCTGTACGAGCTGCGCATGGTGGAGTCCTACCTGAAGCAGGACATGCGGGCGTCGGCGACGTTCAGCCTGTTCATCCGCCCGGCCGTGGTGCGTCCGTGGTACGTCGCGTTGGGCATCGAACGTGCACTGGAGCTGCTGAGCTCGTTCCGGTTCGGTCCGGAGGAGCTCGAGGAACTCGAACGGATCGGGGTGGATCGGCACGTCCGCGACGAGCTGGGTGCCATGGAGATCGACACCGGCGAGGTCTGGGCGGTCCCCGACGGCACCGTGGTGCTGGCGCAGGAGCCGCTGCTGGAGATCACCGCTCCGCTGCCGGTCGCGCAGCTACTCGAGACCGCGGTGATGAACCTGGTGGGCTACGCCACGCTGGTGGCGACCAAGGCCGCGCGCTTCGCCCTGGTCGCCGGCGGCCGCCAGCTGGCCGACTTCGGGTTCCGGCGGGCGCACGGGTTGGAGACGGGCATCGAAGCCGCCCTGGCCGCCTACGTCGGTGGTGGCTTCGCGACCAGCAACGTCGAGGCCGGTCGACGCTTCGGCATCCCCACGACGGGGACGATGGCTCACTCCTACGTCCAGGCCTTCACCGACGAACGGGAGGCCTTCCGCAGCTTCGCGTCGGACCATCCCGAGCAGAGCGTGCTCCTGGTCGACACCTACGACACCGTCCAGGGGGTGCGGCGAGCGATCGAGGTGTGCGACGAGCTCGGGCTCGAACCGCGCGGCGTCCGGCTCGACTCGGGCGACGTCGGCAGCCTGGCCGTGGAGGCCCGGCGACTCCTCGACGAGGCGGGGCTCACGCACAGCCTGGTGATCGTCTCGGGCGGGCTCGACGAGTACGCGATCCACGAGCTGCTGGAGGGCGGGGCCCCGATCGACGGGTTCGGGGTCGGGACGTCGCTGACGGTCTCGGAGGATCACCCGGGGCTGGACATCGTCTACAAGCTCGTCGAGTACGACCAGCGGCCGGTCGCCAAGTTCAGCGGCGTCAAGAGCATCTTCCCGGGCCGCAAGCAGGTGCTGCGGCCCGAGGAGGGCGTGGCGGGTGACGTGCTCGAACCCCGGGATCACCCGGCGGCCGGTCGGGGGCTGCTCCGGCCGGTGTGGCGCGACGGCGAGCGGCTCGTGGAACCGTTCGACGCGGAGGCGATCCGCGCGCGGGTCCGTTCCGAGCTCGAGGGGTTGCCCCGGAGCTGGCGGACGCCCCCGTACCCGGAGCAGGCGCCGTTGCCGACCGTGGGCCCCGAGCTCGACGCGCTCACCGAACGGGTACGGCGGGACGCGTTCGGAACCGACACCGACGGCTGAACCGGGCGCCGAGCGGGTTCGAGCACGCCAGGTGGCGTCCTCAGCGTTCCAGCAGCGCGGAGGCCAGCGCCTCGAGCTGCTCCGCCGCCTCCAGCCGGTCGAGCAGACGTCGCGGGATGTCCGATGCGCCGTGCACCGCGCCGGCCAGCGTGCCGGCCATCGCCGCGATCGTGTCGGTGTCGCCACCCAACACCACGGCCGCACGGAGCGTGCTGACCACGTCGTGACCGCTCAACAGCGCCGCCACCGCAGCCGGGACCGACTCGCGTGCGGCGACCCCGGTGCCGACCCGCCGCGCCACCCGCGTCAGCCGTTCGACATCCGGAGCGGCGGCCAGGACCTCGGTGAGCGCTCGGCGCAGCGGGTCCGCCGACATCCGCTCCGTGGTCGTGCGCAGGAGCTGCGGCATGCTGTCGACGGGTGCGTCGCTGGTGGCCAGCACGGCCGCGGCGGTGGCGACGAAGACGGCGCCCTCGACGCCTTCCGGGTGGGTATGGGTCACCCGAGCTTGGGCGGCCGCCAGCTCCGCCGCCCGCTCCAGGTCGGACCGGGCCACCAGGGCGACCGGCGCGACCCGCATCGCCGCCCCGTTGCCGAACGACCCAGAGCCGCCGAACAGCGAGGCCGCCGCCTCGCGGTAGGTGAGGCCGCGCCGAGCGAGCGCGAAGACCTGCGGGGGTCCGGCGCCGTAACCCCGCCACGGCTGCTCGGCGAACGCGGCGGCGAACGCGTCACCGAGCCGCTCCTCGTCGAGTGCGCCGTCATCGGCGTCCAGGACCTGAGCGAGCGCGAGCGCCATGTGCGTGTCGTCGGTCCAGCGCAACCGAGCGCCGTCATCGAGCCACGCATCGACCTCGGCGCCGCCGACCCGGGGCCAACCCTCGAAGGGTGCCCCGACCGCGTCCCCCAGCGCCAGGCCCAACAGTGCTCCGCGCAGCCGATCCTCGGTCCGTCGCATGCCATCCTCCCATCTCCGGTGCACCGCATCTCGGTCCCGGTGCGTGCGGCATCCTCGCTGCTCGACCGCGCGCTCGTGTCCATCGGCTCGCGGTCATGACCACGGAGGTCAGCACGTCGGTCCGGCCCTCGAGGAGGTCCTCACCGCAGCAGGTCGTGCTCCATGGCGAAGACCGCCGCGGCAGCGCGCGTCGAACCGCCGATCTTGGTGTAGATGTGCTGGACGTGGTGCTCGGCGGTCCGACGCGAGACGACGAGCTGGGAGGCGATCTCACGGTTGCTCGAACCGCGAGCCATCAGGCGCAGGACCTCGACCTCGCGGTCGGTGAGGCCGGCCGGCCACGAGCGGCGGCCCCGCGTCGCGCGCAGGCCGGCGGCCTCGACGACGGCGCCGACGCACTCCGCCTCGAGGCCGCCGGCGACACCGTCGCGCTCGAGCTGCTCTGCCGCTTGCTCCCGGCGCACGGCCGGACGGTGGGGCCGGTCCTGGGTCATCGCCTGGAAGGTGTCCGCCGCCGCGAGGATGCGCGCCTCCGTGGGCACCGCCGAGCCGGCAACCCCGTGGTGGTAGCCGGTTCCGTCCTGCCGCTCGTGGTGCATGCCCGCGATGCCGGAGAGGTGCGCCAGACCGCTCGACCGGTCCAGGATCCGTTCGGTCTGGTAGGGATGGAGACGGACCTGCTCCCACTGCGTCGTCGTGAGGCGGCCGGGCCGCTCCCACACCGCGTTCGAGACGGCCACCCTGCCCAGGTCGTGGAGGAGGGCGGCCCGACGGAGCGTCGTGACGCGCTCCGGTGGGAAGCCGAGGCGCTCGCCCGCCTGCGCGGCCAGCTCGGCCACCCCGCTGGAGTGACCGAGCGTGAACGACGACTTCAGGTCGACCATGTCCGCGAAGACGTGCGCGATCTCGTCGATCCGGGAGGACGGGACGCATTTCACGGGTCGAGGTTCGACGGCGAGGACCTCCTCCCAGACATCCGTGGCATCGAGCTGGCGCAGCAGGTCCGGACCCACCTGAACGAAGATCGCGACCAGGGCCGGGTCGAACCAACGCTCCGCGCGGCCACGCACCACGTCCAACGCCGCCTCCGGGCCACCGAGGCCGTCGAACAGGACCGCTTGAGCGGACAGCAGCGCGAACCGTGCCGGCAGGGTGATGTCCTCGCCGGCGCGGCCGTACGCCCCGCCGCGGCCGTCCCAGGTCTCCGTGCCGTCCTGCAGCGCGGCCCGCACCCCCTCGCCGAGGTGGAGACGTTCGGCCATGCGACCGCCCACCTCACAGACGGACCGCAGGATCGTCTCGTTGCCGCTCGGTCCCGCCCGCAGGACCCGGCCGAGGTGTTGCGGGCGGCGTAGCCCCGTGCCGCGACCGACCAGCGCGAACATCTCGGCGGTCCCACGGAGGGTCGACTCGTCCGTGCGCTCCGCCTGGGCGAGCACCGGGCGGTCGTCGCCGAAGAGGTAGGTGAGCTCGTGCGACGACGCGGTGCAACCCAGGTGCTGCAGCATCGAGGTGTAGTAGACGTCGCGGATCCGTGCCTCCGGCAGCCCGGCCGCCCTTGCGAGCTCGGTCGCGAGCACGCACGAGCGCACGGCCTTCTCGGGCTCGTGCCCCATGCCCAGATCGGTGGCGACCGACAGCGCGGCGAGCAGGTCCGCCAGCCTGAGATCGTCGTCCACGGTGGCACCTCGACGCCCTCCACCATGCCACGCGGGGGTGAGGATGGGTAGCCCTACCGATGGCGGTCAGGGCGCCGCGGTCCAGGCTCGGGACACCGACCCGGAGGACCGCCATGAGCATCCGCACCCCCGTCCCGACGTCCCGGACCACCAGCAGCGAGCCGCTCGCGACGACCAGCCGCGGCAGCAGGGTCCCCTCCGCGAGCGCCGCTCCGGCGAGTACGCCGGCCAACGCCCCGACCCCCGCCACGACCACCGACGCTGGCGGCGCACCTGAGACCACGACGGCGCGACGGCCGACGTTGTTCACCCCGGCCTTCACCGCGCTCGCGCTGGCGTCGCTCGCCTACTTCACCGCCGTCGGGATGCTGATCCCGGCGCTCCCGCGTTTCGTGGCGGGGCCGCTCGGTGGCGGCAACGTCGCCGTCGGGGTGGTGTTCGGCAGCTTCAGCGTCTCCGCGGTGCTGCTGCGGCCCGTGGCGGGGCTCTACACCGACCGACGTGGCCGACGACCGCTGATGCTGGCGGGGACCGTGCTGTTCGCGATCTCCGTGCTGGCCTATCCGCTGGCACCGACCCCGGCCGTGCTGGCCGCGATCCGTCTGCTCAGTGGCGCCGGCGAGGCCCTGTTCTTCGTCGGCATGGTGACGACGGTGACCGACCTGGCACCACCGCAGCGACGCGGGGAGGCGATGAGCCTGGCGTCCCTCGCTCTCTACCTCGGCATCGGGATCGGGCCGGTGATCGCGGAGGCGACGTTCACCCGTCTGGGGTTCACGGCCGTGTGGGCGATGGCCGCGGCGGCCGCCCTCGTGGCGACCGGTCTGGTCCTGCGCGTCCCCGAGACGCGCCCGGTCACGGCACCGGGTGCGGAGCTCAGCTCGAGTGCCGGCCGGCTGATCCATCCCGCCGGCGTGCTGCCTGGGCTGGTGCTGCTGGCGAGCATCGTGGGCATGGCGGGGTTCCTCGCCTTCGTGCCGCTCCACGTGCTGGACATCGGCATGACCGGATCGAGCGGTGTCCTGCTCACCTTCGCGGCTGTCGTCGTGCTCATCCGCAGCGCCGGGTCGCGGCTGCCGGACGTGCTGGGCCCCGGTCGCGCGATCCGCGCCGCGCTGACCCTGTCGGTGGTGGGCCTGGTCGTCGTGGGTGCGTGGCACACGCCCGTCGGCTTGGCGTCCGGGGCCGTCGTGTTGGCGGTCGGTATCGCGCTGCTGACGCCCTCCGTCTTCGCGCTCGCCGTGGCGGACGTCCCCGCGGAGGAGCGTGGCCAGGTGGTCGCGACGACCTCGGCGTTCATCGACGTCGCCTTCGGCGTAGGGCCCTTCGCGATGGGTCTGATCGCGGCGTCGATGGGACGGCCGGCGGTCTTCGTTGCGGGGGCGATGATCGCCGGGGCGGGACTGGTCCTGGTGGGAGCAACGCAGCTCGGACGGCCGCGAGCGGTGACGCCGTCGCCCGCAGCCGCAGCGGTCCCTGGCGGTCGACCCGCGCACGCGGAAAGCGCCTAGGGCTGCCGCGAGCGGGGTCAGCGAGCCGTCCGCCGTCCGGGGCCACCAGGTGACCGGACGGCGGACACCGCCGGGACGCGGCGCGGAGGTCGATCAGTCGGCGCGGACCCAGTCGCTGCACCCGCTCGACTCGAAGCCGGCGTCCCCGGCGCTGATCTCGACCGTGGTGGGGCCGTCGGGCAGGCCGTTGGCGACGAGGTCGTCGAAGCTGCCGCTGAGCCCGGAGAGCCGCGCCCAGTAGCAGTTGGAACCACCGTCGTTCCGGTAGGTGCCGGGCTCGATGTCGTCACCGACGACGTGGATGCCGTTGCCGAAGGTGGTGGCCGCCACCCGCTCCTCGGTGACGTCGAGGTCCTCGGCACGGGCCTCGAGCTCGGCCTCCCGGTCGTCGAGGTCCTCGACGCGCTCCTGCGCGTCGGCCACGAGCTCGTCGGCCTGCGCCTGCGCGTCCGTGACCACCTCGTCGGCCTGCACCTCCGCGTCCGTGACCACCTCGTCGGCGCGATCCTGCGCATCGGCGAGCACCTGCTCGCGCTCCTCCTCGAGCTCCGCCTCGGCGCGTTCGACGGCCGCGTCGCGCTCCTGCTCCGCGGCGTGGCGTTCCTCCCCGGCGGCGTCGCGTTCCGCTTCCGCTCCCGCCACCTGCTCCTCCAACGAGTCCAGCTGCGACAGGAGCTCTCCCTCACGCTCGGCGAGATCGGTCACCGCCCGGTCGGCCACCTGCTCCCGGTCCGCCTCGGCGGCAGCCAGCTCGCCTTCGAGCGCGGCGACGGTGCCACCCTCCCCGCCGGCGAGGCCGATACCGAGCAGGACGCCGAGTACGCCGGCGACGGGCACCAGTGTGCGACGGCGGCGCCACCAAGCTCCGCGCCGGCCGTCGGCCCGACGCCCCTCGGACTCCGTGGGGTCCGCCGAGTCCTCGGGTGACGGGTCCGCCTCGGCGGGAGCGTCGCGTCCCGGGACGGGCGGAGGTGGAGGGGAGAGGTCGTCGGTCATGGGGTGCCCTCGGATCGTGGGATGTGAGTCTGCTCGTCGCCTGCGACACCGCCGGGTCGGCTCGACGCGGGGCCGCGGCGGTGTGCCTCGGAGCGACACGGGGTCCTGCCGGGACGTGTTTCGGGTCGGCGCGGGGGTCGGCTCGACACGGGGTCGCTCCGGGACGTGCCTCGGGTCGACGGGGAGAGCCCGGCCCGTGCGGCGACCGGTGCGACGCTGGCAGCCACCGCGTCCGGCCGCACCCACAACGTTGAGGGTTCGGTGGATGGCCGGCTCGACCCGACCGGCAGCCGGGTGCTCCCGGCCGGCAGCCCTGCCGACGGTGAGCTCGAGCCTCACCCCCCTCGGGGATCACCAGAGGACGGTGGGGGCACCCTGCGGTCAGGCGCCGTCGCGAGGCTGCTGAGCCGAACGGGCGTCGATGCCGGCCGCGGCCGCCGTGACCCGACGCTGGACGTCGGCGGCACCTCGTTCGCCGGGGAAGCGGAACGACGGGCCGTGGACGTTGACGGCGGCGACGAGGCGCCCGCTGTCGTCGTGGACCGGAGCGGCGATCCCGGTGATGCCCTCCGCCCACTCGTCCCGCACCCAGGCGAACCCGTCGACACGCGCCACCTCGACGCGGCGGCGGAGCTCGTCGGGGTCCGTGCACGTGTCCGCCGCGAACGCCTCGAGCGGAGGGGCAAGGACGCGGTCGAGGACGTCCGGCGCGATGGCGGCCATGAGCACGTAACCGGCGGCCGCGACGTGGTAGGGCATCCGTTGCCCGGACCAGTCGGGTACCTGGACCGCCTGGCCGGCGGTCACCTGTCCGACGTAGAGCAACTGGTCGCCGTCGGGCACGGCCAGGCTCGCGTCCTCGCCGAGCTCGGAGACGAGGGTGCGCAGGGCCGGCCGCGCGACGTCACGCAGCTGACCCGGGGCTGGTGTCCCGGTGGCCAGGCGCTGGACACCCACGCCGACTCGGTAGCCACCCGAAGTGGTGGTCCGTTCGACGAGGTCCAGGGTCTCGAGCGTGTGGAGCAGGCGGACGGTGGTGCTCTTCGGCAGCCCGCAGCGGCGCGCGATCTCCGAGACACCGAGGCCCCGGTCCGCGCCCGCCACCGCTCGCACCACGGCGACCGCACGTTCGACCGAGGTGATGGTCGTGGGCTCCGACGCCATGTCACCTCCGCTGTTACGCTGTGGTCGATCATCATACGAAACGGTCCGCAGAACGGAACACGCATGACCCACCTCGCGTCCGTCCATCGCGCGTCCGAACAGCTGCACGTCACCTTCTCCGACGGCGAGCGCGAGGCCTTCCACCACCTGTGGTTGCGGGACAACTGCCCGTGCGACCGGTGCCGGGACCCCGCAGCGGGGGAGCGGCTCCTCGACACCATCGAACTGCCGGCGGATCTCTCGCCGACGGAGGTCGCCGTGGACGAGGGGCTCGTCCTCGACTGGCCCGACGGTCACCGCAGCGTGCTGCCGGCCGGCTGGCTGTGGGAGCACAGCCAGGCCGGGTACCGGGCCGCCGGCCGGCGGGAGCAGCTCGTGCTGTGGAACGCCGCCACGATCGCCACGGACCCGCCACACATCTCGCTCGAGGAGATCGACGCCGACGAGGTCGGCCTGCGTCGCATGCTGCGGATGATCCGCGACCGGGGCTTCGCGATCGTGCACGACGTCCCGACCCGGCCGGACGCCGTGATCGAGCTCGCGGAGCGGATCGCCTTCGTCCAGGAGTCCAACTTCGGGCGGAGCTTCGAGGTGGTCTCCAAGCCCGACCCGAACAACCTCGCCTACACCTCGCACCGGCTCTACAGCCACACGGACGTGCCGAACCGCCACAGCGCCGTGAACCTCCAGCTGCTGCACTGTCTGGAGAACACCGCCCGGGGCGGGGAGAGCATCCTCGTGGACGGGTTCGCGGCGGCCCGGCGGCTGGAAGCCGCCGACGCGGACGCCTTCGACCTGCTGCGCACCGTGGAGGTGCCGTGGCGCTTCCGTGACGCCGACACGGAGATCCACAACCGGTTCCCGGTGATCCGCACGGACGCGCGTGGCGAGCTGGTGGAGATCCGTCTCAACACCGGCATCATGGCCCCGCTGGACGCCTCGCCGGAGCTGGTCGGGCCGTTCTACGCGGCGTTGCGGCGTTTCGGACGCATCCTGCGCGATCCGGAGCTCGAGCACCACTTCCGGATGGAGCCGGGGCAGTGCCAGGTCTTCGACAACCAGCGGGTGCTGCATGCCCGTGCCGGGTTCGACCCGTCCTCGGGCCGTCGTCACCTCCAGGGTTGTTACGTCGACAAGGACGATGCCCTCGGTCGGTTGCGCACGCTCGAACGCGCCCTGGCGGGGCGCGAGCAGCTGCCCGCCTGACCCGCTGTCAGTCCGCGCCCGGGACCGACCTGGCGATGCGCTTGGCGAAGGTGTAGATGCGCCGGAGGTGCTCGATGGTCTCCGTCCCGCGGGTGAAGGCCGCCACCCGCTGGGGTGCGTCGGCCGTCAGCCGCGAGGAGTGGTGCTCGGCCGCGCGCGAGAGCAGCTCGCCGACCTCGGGCTTGGCCGCGACCACCTCGTGCGCCACGCCGGGGTCCTCGGTCTCGAAGGCGCGGAGCGCATCGGCCAGCAGGTCGCGCATCAGCCGGTGGAAGTCGCTCACGACCTCCAGGGTCTGGTCGCTGACCGGCACGCCCTCCTCGATGCGACGCAGTCCGATGCGCACGAGGTCGTGCTGGACGACGTCACCGACGATCTCGAGGTAGCTGGCGACGCCGCTGAGCGTCAGCAGCTCCTCGCGGACGGCCTCGGTCGTCGGGACCTCGGCGATCCGCCGCAGGTACTCCACGATCGCCTGATGCAGGTCGTCGATCTCCTGGTCGCGCTCCGCGAGCTCCGCCAGTTCGTGCACGGTGCCGGTCAGCACCGTCGGCATGACGGCGTCGACCTGGGCCTGGACACGACGGCCGAGGCGGGAGATCTCCTTGCGGGCGAGGTCGAGCGCGATGGTCGGGGTCTCGAGCACCGCCTCGTCCAGGTAGCGCGCCTCGACCCCGACCTCGCTCGGGCGCAGCGGCACGAGTCGCTCGACCAGGCGGGCGAGCTGGCGGGTGAAGCCGACGAACCCGAGCAACATGCCGGTCTTGGCCAACGTGTAGGCGTTGGCGATCTGGCGGGGGGACTCGGCGGCGAGCTGGTCCTGGCCCGTCAGGCCCGGGGCGCTGGGGGAGATGGTGGTGGCGAGCTCGGCCAACGGACCGACCAGCGCCAGCATGACGCTCACGCCGACGACGTTGAAGATCACGTGGACCAGGCCGGCCCGCAACGCGACCGGGGGCCGGCCGATCGTGGCGAGCATCGTGGTCACCGCGGTGCCGAGGGATGCACCGAGAGCGATCGCGATGCCCGTCTGCAGCGGGATCAACCCCTGGCTCGCCATCACGATCACGATGCCGATCGTGGCCGACGAGGACTGCACCAGGGCGGTGAAGCCCGCTCCGATCAGCACCCCGAGCAGCGGGCCGCGGTCCGCCGCCATCAACTCGAGGAACGGATCGAACTCCCGCAACGGCGCCATCGCGCCCTGCATCACACCCATCCCGAGGAACAGGATCCCGAGCCCGGCGACGGCGGTACCCAGCTGACGCACCTGCTCGCGGCGACCGACGAACTGGGCGAGTACGCCGGCGGCGATCATCGCGAGCGCGTAGCTGACCACGTCGAAGGCGATGATCTGGGCCGTGAGGGTCGTCCCCACGTTGGCGCCGATGATCACGCCGACGGACTGGACCAGCGTCAGCAGCCCGGCCGACAGGAAGCCGATCGTGAGCACCATCGTCACGGTCGACGACTGGATGGTCGCGGTGACCATGATGCCCGTCGCGATCCCGGCGAACCGGTTGGATGACAGGCGACCGAGCACGCTGCTCAGCGAGGTGCCCGCGAGGCTCTTGAGCCCGTCCGTGACCCCGTTCATGCCGTACAGGAAGAGGGCCAGACCGCCGGCGAAGCCCATCAACATGGGGCCGACCGCCATCTCGCCCGTGCCGCCGGTGAGCGCGTCCACGCTGGCTCCTTCCGGCCGCCGGGCCCGTCACCGGCCCCGACGCTAGCCTGGTCGTCCGGCCAGGGGGCGTTCGTCGGCCGGGCCGGATCCGGCCGAGCCGGGCGCCGGAACGTGGCGCCGCAACGTGGTGCCGGACCGTGGTGCCGGACCGTGGCGCCGCAACGTCCGGAGCTCGGCGCCGGAACCAGGCCGAACCGCGCCCGTTCGACCGGGCGACCGTTCGGACGGCGCCGGCGTCCGCTGCCGCGCGATCGGACCTGCCAGACTCCGACAGGGCCGGGTCCGGTCCGGTGAGCCCGGTGG
>SKTG01000115.1 GCA_007118045.1 Nitriliruptoraceae bacterium | reverse complement strand
GAAGACGGCTCCGAGCACCCCGATGGGAGTGGCCAGGGTCGTCGCTCCGGCGGCGAGCGTCGCCGCGGTCAGCCCCGCGCCGCCGAACGTGGCGCGCCGGGTGGGTGCGTCGTGTCGCCACGAGGCCAGCAGGGCGATGAAGGCGCACGGCAGCGCCGCGTCGAGCCCGAGGAGCTCCGGGTCCGGGATCGTGGTCCCGGCGACGACCCCGATGGCCGTGCCGGCGATCCACAGCACGTACATGAGCACGCTGAAGACCCAGAACAGTCGCGCGCGCCGATCCGGCGTGGTCGCGTAGGCGATCGCGAGGGCCGGGTCCACCAGCAGGTGCGAGGCCAGCAGCCGTTGCGGCCAGGTCCTGGCGATCGAAGGTGGCATCGCGAGGCCCAACGGGATGAACCGCAGGTTGACCAGGTAGACCGTGACGAGCGCGAGCGCGGACGAGCCACCGGTGGCCAGCACACCGATCGCGCTGAACTGGCTGGCGCCGGCGTAGACCACGACCGACAGCAGCATCGTCGAGGTGGGGGAGACCCCGGCCGCGACGGCGGCCACGCCGAAGGCCATCGCGAAGGGGGTGAGCCCGAGCGCCAGCGCTCCGAGCGTGCCCAGCTCCTCACGGGTCACGCGCCGACGACGCCGGCGTCCGCTCGGCTGCCCGTCTGCCCGGACCTCTCCGCCACATGCTCTGTGACGTCGATACGTGGTGCCTGCACGGGTGATCCTCGTCGCGTTCGCGGCGACGACCAGTGAAGCACAGGGCCAGACGCGCCTGTGGCCTGGCCAACCCACCCTGGCGGCCCCGGCGCGTCGTCTCGAAGAGAAGGGCCTTCCGTTCGGGCGTGAACCACATTATGGTTTGACCATCTGTCGAGCCGAGGAAGACGATGAGACTGGGAGACAAGATCGCCGTGGTGACCGGAGGAGGCTCCGGGATCGGTCGCGCGACGTCCGAGCTGTTCGCCCGCGAGGGCGCATCGGTGGTGGTGGTGGACCGCTACGCGGACACGGCGACCAAGGTCGCGGATCGGATCACGGACGCCGGTGGGGTCGCGGAGGCCGTGGAGTGCGACATCGCGGACGCCCACGCGATCGAGCAGCTGGCCGAACAGGTGTCGGAGCGCTTCGGTCGGCTGGACGTGCTCGTCAACAACGCCGGCATCCGCCACTACGGCCCGGTCACGGAGGCCAGCCAGGAGGACTGGGACACGATCTTCGCGGTCAACCTGCGTGGTGCGGCGCTCTGCTCGCGGAGCCTGCTGCCCCTGATGATCGACAGCGGAGGTGGGGCGGTGGTCAACGTCTCCTCCGTGCACGCGTGGTCGGGACGCCCCGGCATGGCGCTCTACGACTCGATGAAGGCCGGGCTGCTCGCGTTGACGCGTTCGATGGCCTGCGATCACGCCGAGCAGGGCATCCGTGTCAACGCCGTCCTTCCGGGGCAGACCCTGACCGAGTTCCACCTCGCCAGGGCCGAGCGCGAGGGCTGGGACCTGGACGAGTCCGTGCTCGAGCCCCACGAGGGTGGCCCCGCGCTGCTGCGGCGCCAGGCGGCGCCGGAGGAGGTCGCGACCGCCAACCTCTACCTCGCCTCGGACGAGGCCTCGTACGTGACGGGGACGGCGCTCGCGGTGGACGGTGGGCACTCGGCGATGACGCAGACGAGCTGACGGCCCCACGTTCCGGAGCCGGGGGCCTGGACCGTTGACCACATGCTGGTCTGACCATAGGATGCGTGGCGCGGGAGCGGTCGGGAGGCCGCTCGTTCGGGAGAGCCGTCCTGGGACGGCCATGGGAGATGGAGTGCGGGATGAGAGCACGATCGCGGAACGGGACGCGCAGCGTCGGAGCCGTGGCGGCGTTGGCCTTGCTCGCCGGAGCGTGCGCTCCGGACGCGCCGGACGACGCCGGGGCCGACGATGACGACGGAGACGTCGTCGCCGACGCCGAGGACCCCGACGACGCCGACGACGACACGGAGGAACCCGACGAGGTTGACGACGCCGAGGAGACGGCCGAGGCGGCCGGCGACGACGAGATCGTCGTGGTCACGGCGGAGGACCCGCCCACGCTGGAGGCTCCATACGGCTACTCGGCCACCACCGGTGTGGTGCTGCGCAACATCCAGGAGCCGCTCGTGGGTCGCGATCGCGAGAGCGGCGAGTTCGTCGGTCTGCTGGCGACCGACTGGGAGGCCGTCGACGACACGACCTGGCGGTTCGAGCTGCGCGAGGGCATCGACTTCCACGACGGGTCCCCGTTCAACGCGGAGGCCGCCGCCCACGCCCTGAACATCAGCTGGTCGGAGGACTTCGTGGACGGCCCGTTGCTCGGGTTCAAGGGACCCGACTTCGAGGCGGTCGCCGTCGACGAGTACACGCTCGACGTCGAGCTCGAGTCCCCGGACCCGATCCTGCCCAACCGGCTGTGGATGAGCCCGATCTTCTCGCAGGAGCACTTCGAGCAGGAGGGCGAGGACGCCTGGCGCGAGGAGCCCATCGGCACCGGACCGTACGAGTTCGTCTCGTGGGACCGTGGTCAGTCGATCGAGATCGAACTGAACGACGACTGGTGGGGGCACGACGACCCCGAGGCGGCCGGCGGTGAGGCCACGATCGAGCGAGCGACCTACCTGATCCGCGGCGACCAACAGAGCCGCGTCGCAGCGGTGCAGGCCGGCGAGGCCCACCTCGCGGAACGGCTGCCCGCGGACCAGTGCCTCAACGATCTCGGTGACGCGTGCCTGGACGCGCCCAACATCGACATCGCGCACATCCGCATCGACACGATGAACCCGTTGCTCTCCGACATCCGGATCCGTGAGGCCATGGCGGTCGCCATCGACCGCGAGGCGATCGGCGACGAGCTCCTGCCCGGCCCGCCGGCACGGATGCTCGTCCCCGACGGTGCGACGGGCTACAACGAGGACATCCCGATCTTCGACTTCGACCCCGACCGTGCACGTGAGTTGGTCGAGGAAGCCGAAGCCGACGGCGCTCCGGTCGACCAGACGATCAACCTGCGTGTGGAACGGGAGAAGTTCCCGGGCATCAACGAGGTCGCGCAGGCCATCCAGGCGATGTGGCAGGACGTCGGCCTGACCGTCGACTTCGAGGTCGTCGACAGCGCGCTGTTCCTCGAAGAGCTCATCGACCCACCGCGGCCGATCGACGAGGACCGCGGCTGGGTCGTGCTCCACCAGCACAGCAACCGGCTGGCGGACTTCCACGGCACCGCGACCTCCTGGTACCAGTGCGAGGCACCGATCTCGACCTGGTGCGACGAGGAGTTCGACGCCCTGACCGACGAGGCCGGTGGTCTGACCGGGGACGAGCGGCACGAGCTGCTGGCCGAGGCCGCCATGGTCGCCCACGAGGACATCCCCTTCATCCCGGTCGTCGAGATGGGGCTGTTCCACGGCGTCTCCGACGATCTGGACTGGGAGACGCGGGCCGACACCAACGTCTACCTGAAGGACATGTCCCTATAGGCCGTCGCGAGCCAACCGGCTCGATCGAACGTGCCAGCCCGGGCGGGTCGACGCACCCCACGAGGTCGTCGGCCCGCCCGTAGGCACCACTCCGGTGCCCGACGCGTCGAGGAGGGGCGGTCATCGCGGCGTATCTGTTCCGTCGGTTCTGGCACTCGCTGTCCGTGCTCGCCGTCGTCCTGGTCGTCATCTTCGTCATCAGCAACCTGATCGGCGATCCGGTGGCGCTGATGCTGCCGACCGAGGCGACGGCCGCCCAGCGCGAGGAACTGGCGGAGTCGCTGGGGCTCACCGGATCGTGGTGGGACCGGCTGGGCGCGTACCTCGAGCGCGTGGCCTCGGGCACCTTCGGTCAGTCGCTCTGGCAGGACGTCCCGGCGATGCAACTCGTCCTGGGACGCCTGCCGGTCACCTTCTACCTGGCAGGCGTCGCGTTCCTGATCTCCGTGCCCACCGCGGTGCTGATGGGCTCCATCGCCGCGTTCAAGCCGCGCTCGCTCATCGACCGGTTCGTGAACGTCTCCTCCCTCGGAGGCGTCTCGACCGTCGACTTCTGGGCCGGGCTCATGCTGATCATGATCTTCTCGGTCGGACTGGGCTGGACGAGGACGGGCGGGTTCGGTCCCGGCCTGGCCTACGTGATCCTCCCGGCGTTGACCCTCTCGTTCCGGGCGATCGGACGCATCGCCCAGCTCACGCGCAGCGCGATGCTGGACGAGTACAGCAAGCCCTACGTGCGCATGGCCCGCGCGAAGGGCATGCCGGAGCACCGCATCTTCTTCCACGCGTTGAAGAACGCCGCGATCCCCGTGGTCACCCTCTCCGGCGACGAGTTCAACCACCTGCTGAACGGTGCGATCGTCGTGGAGGTCGTCTTCGCCTGGCCCGGGATCGGCCTGCTGCTGCTCCAGGCCATCGAGCGCCGCGATCTGTTCCTGATCGAGGCCACCATCGCGGTCATCGCCGTGCTCGCGATCGTGGTCAACCTGATCGTCGATCTGCTCTACACCTCACTGAACCCGAAGATCAGCTACCGGTGAGCCGGTACAGGAGCCCGTCGATGGAGCCTCGGACCGAGGACGCACCAGCGCCGATCCCGGCGTGGCGGCGTTACCTCGTGGCGATCTGGCGCGACAAGCTGACGCTGTTCGCGCTGTTGCTCCTGATCTTCTTCATCCTCGCCGCGCTGTTCCCCGGCCTCATCGCTCCGAAGGATCCCCTGTCCCAGTCGCTGTCGCTGCGCAACGAGCCACCGATGACGCCGGCGGCCGACGGAGGGCTCCCGCACCTGTTCGGTACCGATCCGCTGGGCCGCGACGTCCTGAGCCGTCTGATCCACGGGGCCCGGGTCTCCCTCTCGGTGGGCTTCGCCGGGGTGATCGTCTCCGGGGTCATCGGGGTCCTGCTCGGCGTCACGGCCGGCTACCTGCGCGGCTGGACCGACGACCTCGTCATGCGCACGGTGGACCTGACCATGGGGTTGCCGTTCCTGGTGCTGGCGATCTTCGTCCTCCACGTCATCGGGGGAGGGCTGACCAACATCGTCCTCATCCTGGCGCTGGTGCGGTGGCCGCTCTACGCCCGCGTGTCCCGCGGTCTCACGCTCGCCCTCGCGGAGACGTCCATCGTGGAGGCGGCACGCTCGCTGGGCTGCAGCCAGCGTCGGATCATCTTCCGCCACCTGCTCCCGAACCTGATGTCGCCGATGCTCGTGCTCGCCACCCTCGAACTCGCGCGTCTGATCCTCGCGGAGGCCTCCTTGAGCTTCCTCGGCCTCGGGATCCAGCCGCCCGAACCGTCGTGGGGTCTGATGATCAGCGACGGCCGCCCCTACATCCGCACCTCCTGGTGGGTCATCACCTTCCCCGGGATCTTCATCCTGCTGACGGCGCTCAGCGCGAACCTGCTCGCCACCTGGCTGCGTGCGGTCAGCGATCCGGCGCAGCGGTGGCGCTGGCTCACGGGGCAGAAGCGGCGCTCCAGCGGGGCGGCGGACGACGGAGGTCCCGCGTGAAGCGATCCTCGCAGGCGCAGCGGGACGAGCGGGTCACGGACGCGGCGACGACCCGACGCCCAGGGGGCGGCGAG
>SKTG01000084.1 GCA_007118045.1 Nitriliruptoraceae bacterium | reverse complement strand
GGCCGCGGCGACGTCGCCGACCGCGACCAGGTGGTCGACGCCGAGCTCGGCGCAGCGCCTGCCGATGCCCTCGTGCTCGGCGGCCGCCGTCGGCCCGATCTCCGCCATCTCCCCGAGCACCGCGAACGTCCGGCCGGTGCGTTCGATCGCCACGAGGGTGCGCAGGGCCGCGACCACCGAGGTCGGGTTGGCGTTGTAGGCGTCGTTGAGCAGGGTGATGCCGGCGACCTCGGTCACCTCGCCGCGCCAGGGGCTGACCGGCGCGTCCGCCAGGGCCGCGGCCGCCGCGCTCAGGTCGACGCCGAGGTGACCGGCCACCGCCAGGGCGAACAGGGCGTTGTCGAGCTGGTGGCGGCCCGCGACCGGTAGGCGCAGCTCGACCTCGCCCCACGGGGTCACGGCCGTCCCGCGCGGCTTCGCCAACCGGTCGAGGACGACGTCGGTGGCGTGCACGTCGGCGTCGGGGCGGTCGGTCGCGACGGTGATCGTGGCCGGTGCCCCGTCGGCCATCGCGGCGACCCGTGGGTCGGCGAGGTTGAGCACCGCGGTCCCCTCTGGTCCCAGGGAGCCGACCAGTTCGGCCTTGGCACGGGCGATGGCCTCGATCGTGCCGAACACCTCGAGGTGGACGGGGGCCACGGCGGTCACGACCGCGACGTCCGGGGCGACGAGCGGGGCCAGGTCGGCGATGTCACCGACGTGCCGTGCGCCGATCTCGGCGACGAGCACCTCGGTGTCGGCCCGCAGCCCGCACAACGTCAGGGGCACGCCGAGCTCGTTGTTGAACGAACCCCGCGCGGCGTGGGTGCGCCTGCCCGCCGCGACGGCCGCGGCGGTGAGATCCTTGACGGTCGTCTTGCCCACGGACCCGGTGATCGCGACGGCCGTGGGCCCGACGCGGACCCGCACGTCGTGACCGAGGCGGCGCAACGCCGTCCAGGTGTCGGCGACGACCACGGCGGGCACGGCGAGCCCCTCAGGCTCGTGCTCGAGCATCACGGCCGTCGCACCGGCTGCCACGGCCGCCCCGACGTGGTCGTGACCGTCCGCGTGCTCGCCACGCAGGGCGACGAACAGGGTTCGCCCCGGCGGCACGGCCCGCGAGTCCGTGGTCACCTCGTCCACGACGTGACGCTCGACGTCCCCGGGGACGACGATGCGGCCGCCGGTCACCGCAGCGAGGTGCGTCAGCTCCGTCTCGATCACGAGGCACCCCCGGTCGCACCCGCCGACCCGGGCGTGACCGCCCCACCGGAGGCGAGCAGGTCCCGGACGACCTCACGGTCATCGAAGGCGATCGTGCGGTCCCCGAGCTCCTGGGTGGTCTCGTGCCCCTTCCCGGCGATCACGACGACGTCGGTGGGTCGCGCCTCGGCGAGCGCCAGGGCGATCGCCCGACGGCGATCGACCTCCACGTGGAGGTCGGCGGGCGCCCCGGCTGCAACCGCCTCGCGGGCCCCGGTCACGACCGCTGCCAGGATCGCTTCCGGATCCTCCGTCCGCGGGTTGTCCGACGTCAGCACGGCGACGTCCGCGCTCGCCGCCGCAGCGCCCATCGGGCCCCGCTTGGCGGTGTCACGGTCACCGCCGCAGCCGAGGACCACCAGCAACCGCGCGTCGTCCCGCTGCACGGCGCGCACGGTGTCGACGACCTGGGTGATCGCCGCGGGGGTGTGGGCGTAGTCCACGAAGACCGTCGGGCCGTCGACGACCTCGACCCGCTCGAGCCGACCGGGGGCACCTGGACAGGCGGCCACCCCCGCCGCCGCCGCTTCGGCCGGGACGCCCGCCACGATCGCCGCGAGGACGGCCGTGGCCGCGTTCGCGAGGTTGAACGCCCCCGGCAACGTGGTCCCCACGCGCAGGTCCAGCGTGGTGCCCGACGCGTCCGGTGACCCGGCGACCGCCGCGGCGGTGAGGGTGCCGACCAGGCGGCCGGCACCGCCCTCGACCCTCACGTCCTCCTCGACGAGCCGCACGTCGGCGGACCGCTGACGGCCGAGCGTGACCAGCGGCACCCCAGCCTCACGCACCAGTCGATCCGCCCAGGGGCCGTCGAGGAAGACCACGCCCCGGTCGCTGAGCTCGGGCGTGAACAGCCGCGCCTTGGCGGTGAAGTAGGCCTCCATGGAGCCGTGCCAGTCGAGATGGTCCTGCGAGAGGTTGGTGTAGACCGCGACCCGGAAGCGGGTCCCGTCCACCCGGTGCAGGTCGAGCCCGTGCGAGGAGACCTCCATCGCCACGGCGTCCACACCCCGGGTGTGCATGTCGCGGAGCAGCCGCTGCAGGTCCGGGCCCTCGGGCGTGGTCCGCAGGCCGGGGAGGCGCGTCCCGTGGATCCGGGTCTCGACCGTGCCGATCACGCCCGTCCCGCGACCGGCCGCCGCGAACGCTCCCTCGAGCAGGTAGCTGACCGTCGTCTTGCCGTTGGTCCCGGTGGTGCCGACCACGACCAGCTCCTCGCTGGGCCGGCCGTGCACCACGGCGGCCGCGGGTCCGGTCACGGCACGCACCGACGGGACCTTGAGCTGGGGGACGTCGAGGTCGAGCCAGCGCTCCACGATCAACGCCCGCGCGCCGGCGCTCACGGCCCTGGGAGCGTGGTCGTGCCCGTCGGCGCTCGCGCCATGGATCGCGCAGAACAGGGTCCCCGACGAGACCTGGCGGCTGTCGTGGGTGGCGTCGGTGAGGGGCACGTCCCCACCCCGGTGCTCGACGTCGACGAGCGCCCGGGCCACGTCGGACAGCAGCGCGGTCACGGTGCTCCTCACGACGTGGGTTGGCTGGTGGTGGTGGACGTGCTCCCGATGGGCGACACGCACGACGGCCCGTCCGCAGACGGAGGGGGGGACGGGCGACCCGGATGGAGCGGCGACGGCGCGGGGGTGGGCGGGCGTCCCGAGCCTCGCTCCGGTCCCGTTGCGGGCGCGCGTGAGCCTAACGGCGGGTGCCGTCACGGCCGCGCACCTCACGCGTCGCTCGCGACCGTCACGGGTCGTCGGCACCCTGCTCGTCGGCCGCCTGACCCGACGCCTCGGCGTCCGTGGCCTCCGACCCGGTGCCGGCCTCGGCCGGACCCCCGGCCGGGTCCTCGGCCCCGTCCGCCTCGTCCGCCTCGTCCGCTCCGTCCACCTCGTCGGCGTCGTCCGCCTCGTCGACGTCGATCACGGAGGCGCCGTCGCCCCCGGCGGGGCTGCCGACGGGCAGCGAGCCGGGCGCCTCGTGCTCGAGGCCGAGCTCCGCCAGCACGGCGGCCGTCGCGAGCTCCTCGACCACGCGCTGGCGGGCCGTGTCCATGGCGACCGTGAGGTCCTGCCCCGACGTGTCGGCCGGGATGCGCCGCGCCCGTAGGGCGGCCTCCATCACCTCGCTGAACACCGGTGCGGCGACCAGGCCACCGAAGTACGGCGTCGGCTCGTCGACCATCACCCCGACGACGAGCCGGGGGTCGTCCGCGGGCGCGAAGCCGGTGAAGGTGGCCACGTACTCGTTCGAGTAGCCGCGTTCGCCCTCGGCGGGCTTGCGGGCCGTGCCCGTCTTGCCCGCCACACGGTAACCCTCTACCTGAGCGAGAGCCCCGGTGCCGTCCTCGCCGGAGACCGCCCGCTCCAACATGGCCTGGATCTCCCGGGCGGTCTCGGGGGAGACGACCTGGCGCTCGTCCGGCGCGTTGGCGGGGGTCAACCGGCCGTCCTCGCCGACGGTGCCGCGGACCAGGGAGGGGGTCACCACCCGACCGTCGTTCGCCAGCGTGGCGTAGGAGGTGGTCAGCTGCGCGAGCGTGACCCCGACGCCGTGGCCGATCGCGATGGTGGGCAACGACGTCCCCCACCACGACTCGTGCGGCATGAGCAGCCCGTCGGCCTCACCGGGGAAGCCGAGCCCGCTTGGCCTGCCGTACCCGAAGTCGCGCAGGTACTCCTCGAGCCGCGCATCCCCGAGCTCCTGCGCCATCTTGATGGTGCCGACGTTGCTGGAGCGCTCCATGATCTCCGCGACCGTCCAGGTCTCCGTGTCGTGGCGCACCGCGTCGGTGAAACGCTTGCCGGAGACCTCGAGGTTGTCCGGCACCTCCAGGGTGCTCGTGGACTCGACGGTTTGCTCCTCGAGCGCGGCCGCGACGGTGAGCGCCTTCTGGGTCGAGCCGGGCTCGAAGACGTCGGTGACGGCGCGGTTGCGCCACTTCGCGTTGCCCTCGTCCCCGTCGCGGAGGTTGGGGTCGAAGCCGGGCGCGCTCGCCATCGCGAGCATCTCACCGGTCGCGACCTCCTGCACCACGACGGTGGCCCCCGCCGCGTCGAACTCCTCGAGGGCCGAGGCGGCGGCCTGCTCCGCGACGTACTGGATCTCGCGATCGATGCTGAGCACCAGGTCGGTCCCCGCCTCGGGCGGCACCAGCTCGCGGACGCCGGAGGCGATGTCGAGGCCGCCGGGCGCGCGCTCGAACACGAGCATGCCCGGACTGCCAGCCAGCACCGGGTCGTAGCGGGCCTCGAGGCCCTGCAGCCCCTCCCCGTCGATGCCGGTGAAACCGACGATCTGCGCCGCCAGCTCACCGGCGGGGTAGACCCGCTCCGGTTCCGCGATCACGCCGATCCCGGGCAGCTCCAGCTCGCGGACCCGCTCCCCCACCTCGTGGTCGAGCTGCCGCCCGAGGTAGACGAAGTGGGACTCGTCGTCGAGATGCTGCTCGAGCTTCGCCGGGTCCGCATCGAGCACCGGCGCCAGCTCGGCCGCGACGCGGGCCGGATCGGCCGCCGCGGGCACCTCCGTACCGTCCGGTGTCTCGGTGGGACGGAAGGCGCGTGGGTCCGCGTAGATCGCCGCCGACTGCACGCTGGTCGCGAGCACGTCACCGTCGCGGTCGTACACGCGTCCGCGCGTCGCGGGTAGATCCACCGTCCGGGCCCGCTGCCGGATCCCGCTCTCCGCGTAGGCATCGGCGTTGAGGACCTGGATCTCGACGAGCTTGCCGACCGTCGCCAGCACGATGACGGCGAACAGCGCCAACGTCCACCGGATCCGACGCACGCCCAGGGCCGCGCCGGAGGTCGTACGGACCCGGGGCGCCGCGAAGCGACGGGAACGAGCGGGACCCGTCATCTAGCGCTCCGCCGACAGGAGGGGCTTGAGCGGATCTGGGGTCCGCTCCGGGGTCTCGGTGGGAGCCGGGACACCGTCGGCCGGCAGGTTGCGTTCCACGGTGAGGTGGCGCACCGAGCTGGCCGGTTCGAGGCCCAGGTCCGTGGCCGCGTCGCGGATGCGCGCGGGGTCCTCGAGCGCCGCCACGTCCGCCACGAGCTGGGCGTACAGCCGCTCCGAGTCCGCCACCTGAGCGTCGAGCGTGCGGGTCTCGACCGCGGCCGCGGCCGCCAGCGCGTTGAGGCTGACGGCGCCGAAGGTGGCGGCGCCGAGCAGCACCACGATGCTCAGCGCGTACGCGAGGGTGTGCTTCTTCGGTGGCGCCTCGACGACCTGGAGGTGGTTGGGCTGCTGCGGCGCGTGCTCGGTGTCGCGGGCGCGACGCCGCGGTGCGGTGACGGCGCTCACGGGGTCTCCTCGGTCGGGTCGGGACGGTGGGGGTCG
>SKTG01000205.1 GCA_007118045.1 Nitriliruptoraceae bacterium | reverse complement strand
TGCGCCCTGGGAGCGGTCGCCGCCGCGCGCCGCGAGCACGACGGCGGCACCGTTGCCGGTGTCACGCAGCCAGGCGACGATCCGTCGGGCCTGCTGCGGGTCGGTGACCACCACCGCCTCGCCGAGGGGCCCGAGGGCGGCGGCCACCGCGGCGTCCGCGTCGGCGCCGACGCGGACGTGGTCCGCGACGGGTCCCAGCACCCCGTCGAGATCCGCGTCGAGGATGGCGGCCGTGCCACCATCGGTCTCCGCCACCGCCGCCCGCAGCGCCTCGGCCCTGGCCGACTGCGAGGCCCGTTCGGCGTCGAGGTCACGGATGCGGGTGGCCAGCTCCTCGACCTGCGCCCGCCGCTGCGCCACGAGCTCCTCGGCCTGCTCCAGGGTGGCCGTCAGGGCCACCTCGTCGGTGTCCAGGCCCTCGATCTCCGCCTGCACGGAAGCGATCTCGCGCTCCACCTCGGCGACACGCTCGTCCACGCTCGCGAGGCTCGAGCCGACCCGGCCGAGCTCCGCGTCCGCGGCCGCGATCGAGCCACGCAACGCGGAGACCTCACCCTCCCAGCGCAGGACCCGCTCGCGGGCCTCGGCGCGTCGCCGGCGCGCGGCCTGGACCCGCTGCTCGTGGTTGCGGCGCTGCTGCTCGGCTTCGCGGCGGACGCGGGCGGCCTCCTCGAGACGCTCACGGCCCCGCTCCCGATCGGTGGCCTTGGCCCGCTGCTCGGCCTCGAGCTGATCGGCCTGTCCCCGCAGCTCCTCCGGGGGGCGTCCCGCCAGCGGCTCCTCCGTGTACTCGACGAGGTGGCGACGCTTCGCCTCGATGAGATCGGCCGTACCTCGCAACCGCTCCGCGAGGGAGGTGAGCTGGTAGTAACTGGACTGCGCACGTTCCGCCTGGGGCCCGAGCTCGGCGAGCTCGCGTTCCAGCCGCTGGACCCGGTCGCGAGCGGCCGTGAGCCGGCTCTCGACCTGCGCCTGCTCCCGGGCCGTCTCGTCGTCGTCGCGACCCTCGGAGGCCGCGGCGTCGTCCAGCCGAGCGAGCTCCGCCGCCGCGAGACGCACACGCACCTCGCGCAGCTCCGCCTGGAGCGCCTGGTAGCGGTCGGCGGCCTCCGCCTGGCGTTCGAGAGGCCGTAGCTGCCGTCGCAGTTCACGCAGCACGGTGCGGAGCTTGTCGATGTGGACGTCGACCTGCTCGAGCTTGCGCAGGGCCCGTTCCCGTCGACGACGGTGCTTGAGGATCCCCGCCGCCTCCTCGATGTAGCGGCGACGCTCCTCCGGCTTCGCGTTGAGGATCTCGTCGAGCTGGCCCTGTCCGACGATGGTGTGCAGCTCGCGGCCGAGGCCGGTGTCGGACAGCAGTTCCTGCACGTCGAGGGCACGGACCTCCGCCCCGTTGATCTCGTAGGCGGTCTCACCGTCGGCGTGGATCGTGCGCGCGACCCGGATCTCGCTGAACCCCGCCGCGCTCGCGGCCGTGCCGAGGCCGGCGCCGTCGAGGCGTCCGTCGCTGTTGTCGATGACGATCTCGACCCGGGCCTGCCCGGCTCTGGTGCGCTGCGGCGACCCGGCGAAGACCACGTCGGCCATGGAGCCGCCGCGCACCTTCTTGGCCGAGTGGGTCCCGAGCACCCAGGCCAGCGCGTCGACGACGTTGGACTTGCCGGAACCGTTCGGCCCGACGATGACCGTGATGCCGGGCTCGACCTCCACCTCGGTGCGGTCGGCGAAGGACTTGAAACCGCGCATCGAGAGGGATCGGAGGAACACGCTGTCTCCAGAGCGCCGGTGGCGCGTGTCGACGGCGGTCACGTGCGCGACCGCGGCGGGCGATGCTAGCGGTGAGGACCGGCGACCTCGTGGCGGTGACACCGCCGCCGCGCAGGGCCGGTCCCGCGCTCGCCTGCGCGGGGCGAGGCGGTGACGGCGTCGCCCCCTGAGGAGGCGTGACGGGGCGTGACCGCGGGGTCGTCCCCCCGACGCGCGACAGCGGGCCACGAGGCCCGCTGCGGTGAACCGACCGGGGAGCTGCTAGGTGGCGGCCGGCTCCCGGTCGCCGGCCTCGTCACGCTCGTCCGCCGCGGCGCGCGCCGCTTCCGCCGCTGCCAGGGCGGCCTCGAGCTCCGCGACCCGCTGGCGGAGGCTGCGCACCTCGTCGAGCAGTTCGAGGCTGGACGGCATGGCGTGCGTGCCGAACAGGGCCTTGGCCATGATCACTCCTCCGCGGCTACGGCCACACGGACCGCCCGTGCACCTGCATCACGTGCGCCTGTGTCGCATGTCCGGGAACCGCGACTCACGCGAGCGCGGGAGGCATCGAGGCGGCGCGTCGTCGAACCGGTCCGTGGATGGTACCGCACGGCTCGCGAGGACGTCCAGGGCCGGACGACCCCCCGCGGGCGCCCGCTCCGGGCCGGCCGCGCGTCCTCACGTGTCGGCCGCCGGCTCGGGGCGCACCGGGTGAGGTCCGCGGCGGTGACGTCAGCCACGTACCTCGAAGCCCTCGTACCGGGCCGGATCGACCTCCTCGAGGTCGAGCTCGGTCACCTCGGCGTGGGGTGGGCCACCTCCACGCACCCATTCGACCATGGCGTCGACGGCTTCCGGCGGGCCCTCGAGCCAGGCCTCCACGTCACCCTCCGGGGTGTTCGCCACCCAGCCGGCCACGCCGCGCCGTTCGGCCTCCTCCCGCGTCGACGCGCGGAAGAAGACCCCCTGCACGCGACCACGGACCGTCAGGTGACGGGCCGCCCGGCCCGCGTCCTCCCCCGCCGGAGCGCCACGTCCTCGTGCCATGTCGACCTCCCGTCGGCGACCGGTCCTCGCGGACCACCGGCCGTCCGCTGCCCGGTCGGGTGCCGGGCGCCCTAGATCATGCACTGTTCGCAGTGGTAGGTGTACACGCCCTTCTTGATGCGGGTCCGCACGATCGGTCGCCGACACCGTGAACACGGCTTGCCGGCACGGCCGTAGACGCGCAGGTGCTCGGCCGCCTCACCCTCGTCGTCGATGATCTGCTCGTACTCGACGTCGTCGAGCGTGGAACCCGCCGCCTTCATCGCCGCGACGATCACCTCCTGGGTGGCGCGGTAGAGCCGACGGACCTCCTGCGTCGAGAGCGTCGAGGACGGGTGGTCGTGCCGCAGGCCGGCCTCCCACAGGATCTCGTCGCTGTAGACGGGTCCGATCCCGGCCATCAGGTCCGGGTCGATCAGCAGCAGCTTGAGCGGCTTGTCCGCTGCGGCCAGGAAGCGCCCGAACTCCATCCAGGTCGGGTTGTCGTCGAACAGGTCGAGAGCGTCCGGCGACAACCCCACGGTCTCCAGCGCCGTCTCCGTGTCGACCACCCCCACCCGGATCGTGGGCTCCTCGGCCTCCTCGCTGAGGTGCAGCGCGCCACCGGTGGTGAAGGTCATCACGAGGTGCGTGTGCGGCCCAGGCGTCTCGCTGGCCGTCTGCTTGTGCAGCGATCCGCCCTCACCGGGATCGATGACCAGGCTCGTGGCATCGTCCAGGTCCAGGAAGATCGTGCGACCACGACGACGGGCCGCGTCCACCTTTCGGCCCTCCAGCGCCTTGACCAGCTCCGGTCGGTTGCGGTGGAACGGACGCACGATGCCGGCCGTTTCGACCGACACGTCCTTGACGCGCTTGCCGACGACCTCTTTCTCCAGGTCCCGGCGCAGGACCTCGACCTCCGGCAACTCCAGCACGCACGGTCCTCACTCTCGGGGAACGGATCGGACACAGGCGAGGTGGAACCGTCGCGCGGTGGCCTCGCCCGGGCGACCACCGCGGACCCGGACGCTAGCCGACGCGGCGTCAGGTCCCGGCACCGCCGGTGGGTGGTGACGCGGCCCCCGGACGTTGCGGTGCGGCGTCCTCGGTCAGGTGGCGGTAGGCGTGCCGAGCCGCCCGCTGCTCGGCCTGCTTCTTGTTACGGCCCTCGCCGGAGCCCACCGTGCGACGACCGATCGTCACGACCGCGGTGAAGGTCTTCGAGTGGTCCGGACCGACGTCGGTGATCTCGTACCGCGGCAACGTCTCGTACCGCGCGGCCGCGAGCTCCTGCAGGCTCGTCTTGTAGTCCAGCGCGGCTCCACGCTCGGCGAGCTCGGCCAGCACGCTGCCGAACAGGCGCTCCACCAGGTCGTAGGCGGTCGCGAACCCCTGGTCGAGGTACACCGCTCCGATCACGGCTTCGAGCGTGTCGGCCAGGATCGAGTCCTTGTCCCGACCACCTGAGGCCGTCTCCCCCCGTCCGAGCTTGACGTAGCGGCCGAGGCCGAGGTCCCGGGCCACGTTGGCGAGGGATCCGGCCTTGACCGCCGCGGACCGGACCTTGGCCAGGCGCCCCTCCTGCTCGTCCGGGTGCGCGTGGAAGATCTCGTCGGTCACGACCAAGCCGAGGACGGCGTCCCCCAGGAACTCGAGCCGCTCGTTGGGTTGGACGCCGCCGTTCTCGAACGCCCACGACCGGTGGGTCAGGGCACGTTCGACGAGGCTCGGGTCATCGACGTGGACGTCGAGCGCCCGCAGCAGCTCGGCCGGCGGCGCCGCGTGCTCCGACCCGGAGACGTCCGCTCCGACCGGCTCGGTCACGCCCGTCTCACCCGGCGTCGACGACGTCGCGGCCGGCGTACGTGCCACAGGTGCCGCACACCCGGTGCGGCCGGGTGGGCGACTTGCACCGCTTGCAGGTCGCGTAGGTCGGTGCCGTGGTCTTGAGCCACTGGGCCTTGCGGTGACGCGAGCGCGATCGGGACAGCTTGCGCTTCGGGACGGCCATCGTGCTTCCTCCTGGTCGCAGCCGGCGGGTGCGGCGGCGGGTGCTCGGGGGTCGGGGGGTGGATCGGTGGGGACGGGCGGGCTGGATCGGTGGGGACGGGCGGGCTGGATCGGTGGGACGGGCGGGCTGGATCGGTGGCGACGGGCGGGCTGGATCGGTGGCGACGGGCGGCGCGTGCGGCGCGGCGGTCACTCGGGACGCAGGTCGAGGTCCGCGAGCTTGGCCCACCGGGGGTCGGGCTCCTCACCCGGACGGTGCCCGCAGTCCACCCGGTTGCGGTCGGCACCGCAGCGCGGGCACAACCCCAGACAGTCCTCCCGGCACACCACCCTGACCGGCAGGTCGATCACGAGCGCGTCACGCGCCAGCGTGGACAGGTCGATCGCGGTCCGCCCGTCGATCAGCTCGTAGCCGGGATCGTCCTCGTCGTCCTCGTCCTGCTTGGCGGGGTCGAGGAACAGCTCCGCCACGGCCACGTCGCGGTGCACGTGCTGCGGTTCCAGGCACCGGGCGCACGGCAGCTGCACGTCGAAGCCGAGGGTGCCGCGGACGAGGATGCCCTCCACGACCGCGTCGAGGTGCAGCGCCATGGCCACGTCACCCTCGACCGCCGTGACCACCGGCCCCCAGGGGTCCTCGCCGAAGGTCTCCGGCGGCACGGCACGCGTCAGCTCCCGGGTCTCACCCGGGTTGCCGACGAGTTCGGTGACGGAGACGCGCACGGTGCAGCACCTCTAGGGGAAGGGGTTGTCGGCTCGGAAGCCACGGCGTCGGACGGACACGGCCCAGCGTCGCGGGCCGGAGCGGTCCACGAGCCCGTCCACCGAGGCTCGGGGGCGGCGGGCGAGGAACCTGCCGGCGGATCGCGGTCGGCGGCGTGCGGCCCCACACGAGACGACCCGGAGGGGGCCGGGCGGATGAGACACCGTACCACAGGCGCCACGCGGCTCCCCGGGATGCTCAGTCCTGATTCCGAGACCGCCAGCCCTTCGGGCTGCCGCCGCTCAATCCTGCTTCCGAGACCGCCAGCCCTTCGGGCTGCCGCCGCTCAGCCTGATTCCGAGACCGCCAGCCCTTCGGGCTGCCGCCGCTCAGCCTGCTTCCGAGACCGCCAGCCCTTCGGGCTGCCGCCGCTGACTGGTCAAGCTCAGTCCCGCAGGTCCGGGTCGTCGATCGGCGCTCCGGCGAGCTCCTCGCCGAGCTCGTCCGGATCGAGCCCGCCGCGCAGACGCGCCCGACCGCGTTCGACCGCTCCGAGCGTGCGGTTGAGCACCACCTCGAAGTTGGCCAGCTTGGCGTCCACGTAGTCCTCGGCCTCGAGGCGGATCTGACGGGCGTGCTCACGCGCGTCGGCGAGGAGCCGCTCCGACTCGGCATCGGCGGCGCGTGCCACCTCGCGTTCGGAGACCAGCTGCTCCCGTTCCTGCCGGGCATCCTCGAGCACCTGCTCCGCGTCGGCCCTGGCGCGCTCGAGGATCTCGTCGCGTTCCTTGATGACCCAGCGCGCCTGGGTCAGCTCGTCCGGCAACGCGTCGCGCAGGTCGGCCACGACGCCGTCGATCTCCGCTCGGTTGAGCATGATCGACGCCGAGAGCGGGACGGCCTTGGCCTCGATGACCAGCCGCTCGAGGTGGTGCAGCTTGGCCTCGACGTCGGGTGGTACGCCGCGGGAGTCGGGCATGAGGCGTCGGTTCCGTATCGTCGACGAGTCTGGGCGGGGGCAGGGTGGAGCGACCTGCTCCGTCCGACAGCGACCGGGCGATGGTCGGTGGACGGTCGGTGCGGCTCACACCACGCACGGAGCCTAGCGGTGTCCGCCCCCCCGACCGCGTGACCGCGTCGCCAGCGGACGGACGGGGCCGGGGACGGGAACGAGCTGTCGCTTCAGCCTCCGCTCGCCGCGTCCCCCGCGACGTGGAGGGGCCCGGTCAACCGAGCTTGTCGTACAACGCCGCCGCCACGCGCTCGGGGACGGTGCCGGTGATCGAGCCACCTCCGCGGGCGACCTCCTTGACCAGCGAGCTCGACAGGTAGGTGTGCTCGGGGCTGGCCACGAGGAAGACCGTCTCCACCCCACCGATACGGCGGTTCATCTGCGCCATCTGGAGCTCGTAGTCGAGATCCTGGCTGCCTCGCACGCCCTTGCAGACCACCCCGACGCCGATGGCGTTGCAGTAGTCCACGAGCAACCCTCGGAAGCGGTCGACCTCCAGGTTCTCCAGGTGCTCGGTCTCGGCGCTGATCAGCTCGAGGCGCTCGGCGACGGTGAACATGCCCTGCTTGCGTGGGTTCTCCAGGACGGCGACGACGACACGATCGAACCGCTCGGCGGCGCGCTCGAAGACGTCGAGGTGCCCGACGGTGATCGGGTCGAAGCTGCCGGGACAGACCACGGCGACGCTCACGGCGTGACTCCAGACGGTCGCTGACGCCGCGACCGTAGTCGCCGCGACGTCCGGCCCCGTGCCGCTCGGGCCCCGACCCCGCCGTCGTCGTCACCGGCGACGTCGGACCTCGCCGACCGTGACCAGGACCGCGCCGGGGACCAGGACCGCCCACAGCAGGACCCCCGTCAGCACGGACCAGGCGAGCCCGCCCATCCCCTCGGCCTCGCGTTCGGCGAGCAGCGCGGCCACGAACCAGAAACCTCCCGCCACGAGCAGGCCGTAGCCGGTCGTCAGCACCCGGTCGTCGGTGCGCCAGCGGCGAAGTGCCCGACTCGCGCCGACGCCGGCCAGCCCACCCACGACCACGGTGACCAGCAGCGCGAGCGTCACGGGGACACGGAACGCCGCCCCCGGTGCAGGGCGGTGTCGCCGTACCGACGCGGCTCGTCGAGCGCGAAGCCCTCCGGCCAGGTCGGGAGCTCGTCGCGCACCGCACGTTCGACGACCACCGTGGCCTCGGGAGCGAGGTGGTCGACCACGGCCGCGAGCGTCGCCGTGACCTCGGCGGCCGGGGTCCGGTACGGCGGATCGGCCACAACCAGGTCGAACGGCTCCCCGGCCACGTGACCGGCCAGGGCGCGCGCGACGGGACCGGCGACGATGCTCGTGCCGGGGAGCCCGACCACCTCGACGTTGGCCCGCAGCGCGTCGAGTGCACGCCGGTCGCGTTCGACGAAGGTGACGTGCGTGGCGCCACGCGAGAGCGCCTCGAGACCGAGGGCGCCGCTGCCGGCGTAGAGGTCCAGCACCCGGGCACCGGCCAGGAGCGGTTGGAGGGACGAGAACAGCGCCTCCTTCACGCGGTCGGCGGTCGGCCGCACGGTGTCGCCGGCAGGCACGGTGAGTCGCCTGCCCCGGGCGGCTCCGGCGACGACGCGCATCAGGCGTCGTCCCCGTCGAGCGGGGATGCGGTGTCGGACCCGTCGAGCGGGGGTCCGGTCACCTCGGCGGCCGCAGCTCCGATCCGGTCCAGGACGAACGCCAGCACCCGCGCCTCGTCGCGCCAGGCGTCGTAGCGGCCGCTGCGGCCGGCGTGGCCGGCCCCGAGCTCGGTCCGCAGCAGGATCGGTCCTCCGCCCGTCGCGGTCGCCCGCAGCCGGGCGACCCACTTGGCCGGCTCCCAGTACTGCACCCGCGGGTCGTTGAGACCGGCGCTGACGTACATCGCCGGGTAGTCCGCCGCGCGGACGTTGTCGTAGGGCGAGTAGCCGCGCATCACCTCCAGGTACGCGGGGTCCGTGGGATCCCCCCACTCGTCGTACTCGATCACCGTCAGCGGCAGCGAGGGATCCATCATCGTGGTCAGGACGTCGACGAACGGCACCTCCGCGACCGCGACGGCGCAGAGCTGCGGTCGCAGGTTGAGGACCGCGCCGATCAGCAGGCCGCCGGCCGACCCGCCGCGGATCGCGAGCCGGTCCCTGCTCGTGGTCCGTCCCTGCACGAGATGGTCCGCGCACGCGACGAAGTCGGAGAACGTGTTGGGCTTGGCCAGGAACTTGCCGTCCTCGTACCAGCGCCGACCCATCTCACCGCCTCCGCGCACATGGGCGATGGCGAACACGACGCCACGCTCGAGCAGGCTCAGACGCACCGGCGAGAAGGCCGGATCCATGGACAGCTCGTAGCTGCCGTAGCCGTACAGCAGGCACGGGGCGCTGCCGTCCAGCGGCACGTCCGCCCGCCGCACGAGGCTGATGGGCACGCGCGTGCCGTCCTCCGCCACCGCCCATTCGCGCCACGAGACGAACCGTTGCCGGTCGTACCCACCGCGCACCGGCTGCTGCTTGAGCAACGTCCGGGTGCCGGTCTCGAGGTCCAGGTCGACGACCTGCGTCGGTGTGGTCAGCGAGGTGTAGACGTAGCGCAGGGTGCGCGTCTCGAAGACCGGGTTGCCGGTGATGCCGGTGGTGTAGACCTCCTCGTCCATGGGCAGCAGGTCGCCCTCGCCGGTCGCGGGGTCGCAGACCCGCACCTGGGTCCGCGCCTCGGCGCGCTCGGCCAGCACGAGGTGGTCGCCGAACACGTCGGCTCCCTCGAGTCGTACCCCCGGACGGTGCACGACGAGGTCGACCCAGTGCCGTCGCCCGGGCGTCGCCACCGGCGCGACGCACAGCTTGAAGTCCTCCGCACCGTCGGCGTTGGTGACGAGGTAGAGCAGGTCCCCGCGGTGGTCCAGGTCGTACTCGAGCCCGTGCTCGCGTCCGTGGACCAGCTGCGGCTCGGCGGAGGGATCGTCGGCGTCCAGCAGGTGCCACTCGTCGGTGACCTTGCTCCCGGCGTGGATCGCGAGGTAGCGGTCGCTGCGGGTGCGGCCGACACCGAGCCAGAACCGCTCGTCGTCCTCGGCGAGGACCAGCTCGTCGTCGGCGCTGTCGGTACCGACCCGGTGGCGCCACACCTGGTGGGGTCGCCACGCGTCGTCCGGAACCGTGTAGAGGAAGGTCGCCGAGTCGTTGAACCAGGCCAGACCGTAGGCGGCGCGCGGGATCTCGTCGTCGGTCAGCTCGCCGGTCGCCAGGTCGCGGACGCGGACCGTGAAGACCTCCGAGCCGGTCACGTCGACGGCCTCGGCGGCGCGGCGGTGGTCCGGGCTGATCGCGAAACCCCCGAGCTGGAAGAACTCGTGGTCGGCGGCCTCGGCGTTCTGGTCGAGCAGCACCACCTCGTCGTCGGGCGGTTCCGACGGGTCGACCGGACGGCGCAGCTCCTCCGGCAGGTGGCGCGGATCGTGGACGCCCTCCGGCGCCGGGCGCCGGCAGTGGATCGGGTAGGAGGAACCGGCCAACGTGCGTCGGTAGTACAGCCAGCCGCCGTCGAGGGTGGGCACGGAGCTGTCGGTCTCCTGGACCCGCGCCTTGATCTCCGCGAACAGACGGTCCTGCAGGTCCTCGAGGGGAGCCAGGTGCGCGGCCGTGTGCTCGTTCTCCGCCTCCAGGTAGCGAAGCGTCGCGGGGTCGTCCCGGTCGCGCAGCCAGTACCAGGGGTCGTCGACCGTGGAGCCGTCGGCACGGGTCAGCGTGTGCGGTCGCCGGTCGGCGGCGGGTGGTGTCGGCAGCTCGGTCACGCGGTACAGCTCCCTCGGCGACGGTCACGGACAGCGGCGGTGAGCGTACGCGCCGCGGCTCTGCGGCCGGCGCGGTGGTCTGCCACCATGCGCCGTCCGAGACCGGGGCGAGGACGAGGCCGTCCCCGGCCCCACCACGAGAGGTGACGAGATGAGCGAGCTGGACGAACCCCCGGCTCGTGAGCCACCCGACGGTCTGCTCGCCCTGCTGTGGTACCGGCTCGGCCACGTCGACGACACGTCGCGGCGACGGGCGTTCGCGTTCGGAGTCGGCTTCGTCGTCGTCGCTGGCGTCACGGTCACGGTGGAACGCTTCACCGGGACGCTCGTCGGGGCGCTCCCGCTCGTCTGCCTGGCGATGGTCGCGATCGCGCTCGGGGACCTCTCGCGCGACCCGAACCACGTCGCCCTGGCACGGCTGACGGCGCTGGCGCTCGGCGTCGCCGTCGTCGCGGTGTGGACCACCGGCGCCGCCTGAGGTGACCTGTCCGGTCATCGCACGGATCAGTGCCGACAGGCGGGCCCGTGTTCGTGCTCCACCTCGACGTCGAGGCTGCGCCAGAACGCCGGCCCCTTCGTGTCGAGGCTCACCCGCTGCGACCAGCGTCCCATCGTGGGCGAGACCAGGACCTCGACGTCCTCGTGAGCGAGGTGCAGGTAGCGGCTGGTGTCCTTGCCCTTCAGGTAGGTGTCGACCGACACCTCGGCGCTCCCGCCTCAGCCGACGGCTTCGACGAAGTCGAGCGCGACCGTGCCGCCCTTCCGCCGGATCAGATCGGCGGCCGCCGATGTGAGCTCGATCCGCATCCCGGCTCCTCCTGTCGCGGGGTGCACGGCTGTCGCGGGGTCACGGCGCAATTGCGCGGCTGAACAGACCCACGGGTGGCACGCAGCCTCGACGAGCGAGCGTAGTCCGGGCGGGTGCATCCGCGGAGCGGTGGACCGGCCCGAAGCTCGGTCGCGATGCCGTCGGGAACCGCCCGGTCGCCTCGAGAACGACGGCCAGTTCCCGAGCCCGTGGAGGAGGACCGCCGAGGGCACCGCCGATGCCTCGGATGAGCTGGGGCCCCCCGGCCACGGCCGGCCATGCGTGTCGACCGGCTCGCGTTCCGGGGATCGGAGTCCGAACCACCGCATCGGGAGCGGGCACCGTGGCCACTCCGAACGCATCCTCGTGGCGTGCCCATCGCCGCGATCCGATCCGGGGATCAGCGCGAGATGGCCACCTTGAAGGCCTGGGTCTCGGCCGCGCGGCCGAAGGTGTCGTAGGCCTCCATCATGGCGTCCAGGTCGAAGCGGTGGCTGACGAACCGCTCAGGGGTGAGCTTGTGCTGGGCCACGAGCTTCAGCAGCATCGGCGTGGTCGTGGCGCTGACGAGCCCGGTGGTGATGGTCACGTCCTTGATCCACAGGTCCTGCAGCTTCAGCTCCACGGACGTGCCGTGGACCCCGACGTTGGCCACCGTGCCGCCCGGCCGGATGAGCTCCGTGCAAGCATCGAAGGTCGCCGGTATGCCGACGGCCTCGACAGCGACGTCCACGCCGTACCCGTCGGTCATGGCGTACACGTCGTCCTGCCACCCCGCCGCACCGCTGTTCACCGTGTCGGTGGCACCCACCGAGCGCGCGAGCTCCAGTCGGTTGTCGTCGAGGTCGACGGCGACGATCCGGGAAGCGCCGTACAGGCCGGTCGTCGCGATCACGGACAGACCGACAGGGCCAGCCCCGACTACCGCGACGACGTCACCGGGCTTGACCCGACCGTTGCGAACGCCGATCTCGAACCCCGTCGGCAGGATGTCGGACAGCATCAGTGCGGACTCGTCGTCCACGCCCTCCGGCAGCTTGTGCAGGGAGTTGTCCGCGTGGGGGATGCGTACGTACTCAGCCTGTGTGCCGTCGATGAGGTGACCCAGGATCCAGCCGATGCCGGCGGTTCCCTCCTCGTCGAGGCAGTGGGAAGGCAGCTGCTGCCGGCAGTACGAGCACGACCCACAGGACGTGACGCAGGAGATGATCACACGATCACCCACGGCGAGAGTCTTCACCCCATCCCCGGCCTCGGTGATCGTGCCGACCCCCTCGTGGCCGAGGACGCGTCCGTCGGTGACGGCGGGGACGTCGCCTTTCATGATGTGGAGGTCGGTGCCGCAGATCGTGGTGGTATCGACCTGCACGATGACGTCGGTCGGCTGCTCGATCTGCGGCTTTGCGACGTCCTCCCAAGCCCGTTCGCCCGGTCCGTGGTAGATCAAGGCCTTCATGCTGGCTCCTGTCGGAGGCTCGTGCGACACCCCGGCCCGCGGGTGGGCGGCCGCGCCACGTGGAACATCCCACGCCGGTGCCTGTCCCCGGGGTCGTGTCGTCGACCCTACGGAGGCCCTCGGGCACGGCGACAGGGCCAGAGGTCCCTCGACGCACGTCATCGGCCCCGAGCCCGATCGACGCCGCCGCGACGGGTTCGGTACACAGCCGGACCATGAGCCCGGGAACCGGGCGGGTAGCCAGCGCAGCGTGAGCGTGAGGTGGCGGGGCGGCGACTACGCCCGGTTGCCGACGAGTTCCACGAAGGCGTCGAGGGCGCTCGGGTCGGCCATGGCGCCGGGGTTCGCGACCCGGTCGAGGGGCTCGCCCTCCATGAGCCGCTTGACCGGCACCTCCATCTTCTTGCCGGAGATGGTGCGCGGGACCGCCGGGACCTGGTGGAGCTCGTCGGGCACGTGACGTGGCGAGAGCTCGGAGCGGATCGTGCGCGCGATCGTGCTCCGGCGCTCGTCGTCGAGGACCAGGCCGTCGGCGAGGCGGACGAACAGCACGAGCCGTCCGGCCTCGCTGGCCGGGTCGTCGAGGTGGACCACCAACGCGTCGACGACGTCGTCGAGGTCCTCGACGGCGGTGTAGAACTCGCTGGTACCCATCCGCACGCCGCCGCGGTTCAGGGTCGCGTCGGAGCGGCCGGTGATGATGCAGCTGCCGCGTGAGGTGATCTCGATCCAGTCCCCGTGTCGCCACACGCCGGGGAAGTCCTCGAAGTAGGCGGCGCGGTACCGCGAGCCGTCGTCGTCGCCCCAGAACCCCACCGGCATGGAGGGCATCGGGGCGGTGATCACCAGCTCGCCACGCCGCTCGAGGACAGGCTGCCCGTCGGGGTCGTAGGCCTCGACCTTCGCGCCCAGGCACCGGCCGGGGATCTCCCCGGCGTGCACCGGCAGGAGCGGCGACGCCGCCACGAACGCGGTGCACACGTCCGTGCCGCCCGAGACGGATGCGAGCTGCAGCTCGGCGCCGACGTGCTCGTAGACCCAACCGAACCCCTCGGGCGGCAACGGCGCACCGGTCGAGCCGATCGAGCGCAACCGGGACAGGTCCAGCTCCTCCCCGGGCGAGAGGCCCGCCTTGCGGCAGGCGAGCAACAACGGCGCCCCGACCCCGAGCACGGTCACCTCCAGCTCGGCCGCGAGACGCCACAGCGCGAGCAGATCGGGGTGGCCCGGGTCACCGTCGAACAGCACGACCGTGGAGCCGACCAGCAGGCCCGACACGAGGTAGTTCCACATCATCCACCCGGTGGTGGTGAACCAGCAGAAGCGGTCCCGCTCGCCGAGATCGTGGTGCAGACCCAGGATCTTGCAGTGCTCGACGAGGATGCCACCGTGGCCGTGGACGATGGCCTTCGGCAGCCCCGTCGTACCGGAGCTGTACAGCACGTAGAGCGGATGGTCGAAGGGCACCGGCTCGAAGCCAAGCTCCGCGGGCTCGGCGAGCAGCTCCCCCCAGCTCGTGACGTCCTCGATGGCGGCGGCGGCGTCCGCGTCGAGGTAGGGCACGACCACGGTCGCGCGCAGCGTCGGGAGCGCGGCCCGGATCTCCGCGACCTCGCCCCGCCGATCGACCGGCCTGGCGCCGTAGCGGTATCCGTCGACCACCAACAACACCGTCGGATCGATCTGACGGACCCGATCGACCACCGCACGCGTGCCGAACTCCGGAGCGCACGACGACCACACCGCCCCGATCGAGGCGCAGGCCAGGAACGCCACGATCGCCTCCGGCACGTTGGGCAGGTAGCCGACCACCCGGTCGCCGCGCTCGACCCCCAAGCGGCGCAAGCCGGCGGCGGCCCTGGCGACCTGGTCCGCCAGCTGCGCCCACGTCACCTCGACGTCACCGCCGCGGGTCTGGGAACGCGCGACCAGCGCTGCGGCCTCGTCCCGCCGCCGCAACGCGTGCGACGCGTAGTTGAGCCTGGCGTCCGGGAACCAGACCGCACCCGGCATCGACGCGTCGGCCAGCACCGCCGAGGGCTCCCGGTCGAAACGGACCTCGAACTCGCGCACCACCGCCGCCCAGAACGCCGGTAGCTCCTCGACCGACCAGCGCCACGCCGCCTCGTGGTCGGCCAGCCCGATGCCGTGCTCGGCCTCCACGCGATCCAGGAAACGCCCCAGCCGGCTCGAGGTCCGGGCGTCCGGCGGGGGCTCCCACAACAGCTGGCCCTGCTCGGTCTCTCCCACGTCGCTCCCTCGCGCCGGTGCTCATGCTCCCCGGCGGATGACCGTAGCGGCGGTCGTCGGCGACCATCGGTGCCGGCCGGTGACCATCCGGGCCGGAGCTGGTACCACGGCCGCGACGACATCGGAGGAGCGGTGGGTGCCCCGCACGAGCATGGAAGCCATCCCGCGCACGACGCCGCGGCCCCGCGGGCCGAGCGGCTTCGCCGGCGCCTGTCCGAGGAGCGGGAGCGCGCCCGGCGCCGCGAAGCGACCCTCACCACCGAGCTCGCCGACATCATCGCGTCGACCGTCGACGCCAACACGGACGACGAGCACGACCCCGAGGGCGCCACGATCGCCTTCGAACGCGCCCAGGTGACCGAACTGTTGCGTACGACCCGACTGCGTCTCACCGAGCTCGAGGCGGCCGCCGGTCGCCTGGAGCGCGGCACCTACGGCGTGTGCTCGTGCTGCGGACGACCGATCCCGATCGAACGCCTGCTCGCCCGTCCGAGCTCGGACCGCTGCGTGGCGTGCGCCAGCTCGGGTGTCGACGGCCCTACCTGAGGGGGTCGGCCGGCGTCGACACGGCACCTCCGCTCGCTCCGTCAGCCGGTCCCCAGCGCCTCGAAGGCCTCCTCGTCGCCGTAGCGCCGGTCCACCTCGGCCCGGAGCCCGGCGTGCCCGGGCTCGTCGAGCTCGGGATCGCGACGGATCAACGAACGAGCGAGCTCGCGCGTGAGCACGATCGCCTCCGCGTCGTACCGCAGCTCAGCGAGCTTGAGGTCGGCGGTCCCGGATTGCGCCCGTCCGAACAGCTGCCCCTCGCCGCGGATCGCCAGGTCGACCTCCGCCAGCTCGAACCCGTCGGTGGTGGCGGCGACGGCCTCCAGCCGCTCGAGCCCCTCCGGGGTGATCTCGCTCGACCAACCGGCGAAGAGCACGCAGAAGCTGCGGCCACCGCCCCGGCCGACCCGACCACGCAGCTGGTGCAGCTGGCTGATCCCGAACCGCTCGGCGTCCTCGATGACCATCACGGTCGCCTCGGGCACGTCCACCCCGACCTCGATCACGGTGGTGGAGACCAGCACCTGGGCGTCGCCGGTCCGGAACGACGCCATCGCGGCCTCCTTGACGACGGGGGTCAGACGGCCATGGACGAGCTCGACGTCGAGGTCGGGGAACACCTCCTCGCTGAGACGACGGTGCTCCGCCACCGCGGCGGTCCCCGCCAGCGCGTCGCTCGGCTCCACGAACGGGCAGACCACGTACGCGCGGTGTCCCGCACGTGCCTGCTCCCGCAGGAAGTCGTACAGCCGCTCGCGGCGCTCCTTCTGCCGGGGGGTGATCAGCTGCGTGGTGATGGGCTCGCGGCCAGGGGGCAGCTCGTCGAGGACCGTGACGTCCAGGTCGCCGTAGAGCGTCAGCGCCAGCGACCTCGGGATGGGCGTCGCCGTCATCACGAGCACGTCGGGAGCGGCCGGCCGGGCCGTGCCCGTCTCCGCGGTCTTGTCGGTGAGACGCACGCGCTGCGACACCCCGAACCGGTGCTGCTCGTCGATGACGACCACGCCCAGATCGGCGAAGCGGACGCCCTCCTCCAGCAGCGCATGGGTCCCCACGATCAGATCGACCTCACCCGTGAGCAGCTCGCCCAGGATGCGACGCCGCTGCGTCGTCGCCGTCGAGGAGGTCAGCAGCTCCACCCGCACCCCGTCGAGGACGTTCACCCCCAACGGAGCGAGCAGCTCGGCGATGGTGCGGTGATGCTGTTCGGCCAGGACCTCCGTCGGCACCATCAGCGCCGCCTGACGGCCGTTGTCGACGGCGCACAGCATCGCCCAGACGGCCACGAGCGTCTTGCCGGAGCCGACGTCGCCCTGGAGCAGACGATGCATCGGGCGAGGCCCACCGAGGTCCTCACCGAGCGCGGCGAGGGCCCGGTTCTGGGCGCCCGTTGGCGCGAACGGCAGCCGTTCGACGAAGGTGCTGGCACGCGCCGCATCGACGGGGCCGTTGTCCAGCCCGACGGTGGCGGTCTCCGACCGGGCCCGCCGGCGCTGGAGCCCGAGCTGGAGCGCGAACAGCTCGTCGAACACCAGCCGGGTGCGGGCGGCCCTGGTGGTCTCCAGATCGGGCGGCTGGTGGATCCCCCGCACCGCCGGATCGAGCTCGATCAGCCCGTGCTCCGCGCGCACCGCGTCGGGCAGCCACTCCTCGAACGGTGGCAGCTCCTCGAGCGCGGTCTCGATCAGCTCGTTGAGCTTGAAGCTCGGCAACCCGTCCACCGCCGGGTAGACGGCGAGCAACCGTTGGTGCGCGAGACGGTCGGCCGCGGCGTCGGTGTCGAGCCCGGAGGCGACCCGGCCGAGCACCTGCACGTCAGGGGACTTGAGCTGCAGCTCGTGCTTGAACCGCGTCACCTTGCCGCTGAAGGCGGCGACCGTCCCCGGCGGCAAGCGCGACGAACGCCACCGCTGGTTGAAGAAGGTCACCGTGAAGACGGCGCCGCTGGCCTGTCTCGCACGCCCGGTCGTCAGGTCCAGCGCCCGTCTCCGGCTGCCCTTCGGGGGCAGCCGGCGGGTCTCCCAGCCGAGCACCTCACCGATCAGGGTCGCCGGCTCGTCCTCACGCACCTCGCTGAGGTCGAGCACGTCCCCCGCGTCGTGGTACTTGCGGGGGTAGTGCTCGAGCAGGTCCCGGACCGTGTGGATGTCGAGGCCGTCCGCGAGCCGACCGCTCATCGCCGCGCCCACGCCGGGCAGGGCCGTCACCGGATCGTCGAGGCGCAGCGTCACTCGACCCCGACCCACCAGGCGGACGGTCGCGAGTCGGCGTCGACGACCTCGAGTTCGGCTCCCGGAGCGAGCTCGCCGAGCACGGTCTCGGCCGCGTCACGCTCCTCGCGCGAGGTCCCGGCACCGTGCAGCAACGTCACCACCTCGGCGACGCCCGCGTCCAAGGCCTCGAGCACCGTCCGGAGCGCGTCCAACCGACCCTCCGGCGCCGCGATCACGGTGCCCCCGGCGATCGCGAGGGGCCGGCCCGAGCGGACCGTGCCGATCGGCGTCTCCGCGTCCCGGACCGCGGCGACCACCTCCCCGGCCCGCACGGCCCCGGCGGCGCCACGGACGTCCGCGAGCACCTGATCCGGCGCTGCGCCGGCGTCGCAC
>SKTG01000283.1 GCA_007118045.1 Nitriliruptoraceae bacterium | reverse complement strand
TCGAAGCGGGCACCGTCGAGCAGCCCGGCGCCGGCGGTGAACCGTCCCTGTGGCGAATCGACCCGCACCCGTTCACCCGTGAACCACGATGCGTGGTCGCGGGCGAGCCGGTGGATCGTGTGGCCTTCGGGCACTGGCGGTCCGGTTCGTGGGCGAGGACGGTCCCGGAGCGCAACTGAGCGGACGGGGCCATGACGTTTCGACGCGGAGGCGATGGCGGCTCGTTCCTCCGGACGGCGGGCGCGCCCGCCGGGCGAACCGGGCGTGTCCGTCGGTGGCGCCGGCCGCGACGGGCCGGCTCCGATCGAACCATGCAGAGTCCCCCGTCCGCTGGACCGCCGCGAACGGCGAGGCGACGAACCGGGTGTTCGGGTCTTGACGTTCCGGCGTCCCCCTCGGCATGATCGATGCATGGTGCGGGTGGCGAACCAGCGATCGAGCGATGAGGCCGCCGTGGCCGCGGTCGACGAGTTGCACGATCGGCTCACCGAGCATGGGGTGGGGCTGGCGGTCCGGCTGTGGAACGGGGACACGCTCGGACCCGAGGACGCTCCGTGGCGCCTGGTGTTGCGGCACCCGTGGTCGTTGCGGGCCCTGCTCGTGCCGGCCACCGAGCTGAACGTCGGGGAGACCTACCTCGACGACGTGGTCGACGTCGAGGGCTCGATGGTCGCCGCCCTCCGGGACCTGCGACGGCTCGGCGGTCTGCAGCTGGGCGCGGTCGAGCAGCTGGGCTGGCTCCGGCGGCTCCCCGCGCCGCCCCGAGGTGCTGGCCGATTCCGCCGGTCGCAACGCCCGCGTCTGCGGGGCCGGGTGCACTCCCAGAGCCGGGACTCGGACGCGGTGCGCAGCCACTACGACGTGGGCAACGACTTCTACCAGCTGTTCCTCGACCCGGACCTCGTCTACTCCTGTGCCGTGTTCGCAGAGCAGGATCGTGACCTGCCGGCGACGGACCGCTCGGTCCTGGCCCGGGCTCAGCAGCGCAAGCTGGAGCTGATCTGCCGCAAGCTGCATCTGCATGAGGGCGAGCGGCTGCTGGACGTCGGCTGTGGGTGGGGCTCCCTGGTGATCCACGCCGCCCGCGAGTACGGGGTCGAGGCCCTGGGCGTGACCCTGTCACCGGCTCAGGCGGAGCTCGCCAGGCAGCGGGTCCGGAACGCCGGCCTCGAGGACCGGGTGCGTATCGAGGTGTTGGATTACCGCGACGTCGGTGGCCGCTTCGACGCCATCGCCTCGGTGGGGATGGTCGAGCACGTGGGAGCGAGCGAGCTGGCCCGGTACGCGGGGCGCTTGGCCGCTCGGCTGAACGAGGGTGGGCGGCTGCTCAACCACGGCATCACGACGGGAGGACGGGACGTGGTCCGCGACCTCTCGCGCGTGCGCGACAGCTTCGTCGGGCGGTACGTGTTCCCGGACGGTGCCCTGGTGCCCGCGTACCGAACGGTGACCGAGCTGGAGCGGGCCGGGCTCGAGCTGTGGGACGTCCAGCAGCTCCGTCCGCACTACGCACGCACCCTCGAGCACTGGGTCTCCAACCTGGAGTCCGCCGCCGAGACCGCACGGGATCTGGTCGGGGAGCGGACCTACCGCGTCTGGCGCGCCTACATGGCCGGGTCCGCCGTGGCGTTCGAACGCAACGAGCTCGGCGTGGTGCAGGTCCTGGCCGTGCGGCCCCCACACGAGCTGCCGTTCGGACGTGCCTGGATGGAGCCGAGGTCGCCCGAGCATCCAGGGTCGCAAGGCAGCGACGCCGACCGGGGTGAGCGCCGGCGATAGCGGCGCAACCGCTGCGGCCGCGGTGTGCGCGCTTTGGCTGCGTCCGGCCCCTGCACTACTTTCCGGGTGCTCTTGGCGGATGCCCGCCGACGACACCTCGGCGGGGATCCGCCGTCTGCTGCTGGAGGCTTTCGTGGATCTGACCGTCATCCCACCGGTGGCCGGGGTCATCGGGCTCGTGTTCGCCGTGATCCTGTACCTCGCGATGGTCCGCTACCCGGCGATGGAGGGGCGACCGAGCGAGATCGCGACCCTGATCCAGGCGGGTGCGCGCACGTTCATGCGTCGCGAGCTGGTGCTGATCGCCATGTCGGTGGCGGTGATCGCCGTGGCGCTCGCGGTCTCACCGCTCGGCGTCACCACGGCGGCGTCGTTCCTCGTGGGCGCCGCGGCCTCGGCTGCGGCCGGTTTCCTCGGCATGATGGCCGCGACCAAGGCGAACGTCCGCACCACCACGGCCGCCCGGAACCGCGGGATCAACGAGGCGTTGACCGTCGCCTTCTACGGCGGCTCGGTGATGGGCCTGGTCCTGGCCTCGCTCGGGCTTGTCGGTCTGGGGTCGCTGTACCTGATCTTCGGCACCGACCCGGAGACGGCGGAGGACATCCACGGGTTCGCCATGGGGGCCGGCGTCGTCGCCCTGTTCTACCGCGTGGGTGGCGGGATCTTCACCAAGAGCGCGGACGTGGGTGCCGACCTGGTCGGCAAGGTCGAGGCGGGGATCCCGGAGGACGATCCCCGCAACCCCGGCGTGATCGCCGACAACGTCGGTGACAACGTGGGTGACGTGGCCGGTATGGGCTCGGACATCTTCGAGTCGTACTGCGGTGCCATGATCGCGACGGTCGCGCTCGGCACCGTGATGGTCCGCGAAGCCGGCGACGGCGCCGCCGTGGAGATCGGGGGCGCCTCGGTCCCGGCGGCCAGCATCCTGGCGCTGCCGCTCTTGCTCAGCTCGCTGGGCCTGATGTGCGCGATCGCGTCGCTGCTGGTCGTCAAGGCCTTCTCCGGTCGATCGCCCCAGGTCGCCCTCCGCAGCGGGACCTTCGCCGCCGCCGGTTCGTTCATCGTGCTCGCCCTCGTCATGATGCTCGCGATCGACTTCGGGGTCGCGACCTGGTTCGCCACCGTCGTCGGCGCGTTCGGTGGGGTCATCATCGGGTTGTCCACCGAGTACTACACGGCCGGCAAGCCGGTCCGCCAGATCGCGCAGGCGGGCAAGACCGGGCCGGCCACGGTGATCATCTCCGGCCTGTCGACGGGCATGCAGTCCGTGGTGATCCCGATCGTGACCATCGGCAGCATGATCTTCGTGGCCAACTGGCAGAGCGGACTGTACGGCGTCGGCATCGCCGCGGTCAGCATGCTCGCCACGGTGGCCATGACGATGGCCATCGACGCGTACGGGCCGGTGGCCGACAACGCCGGCGGCATCGCGGAGATGGCGGGCCTCGGTCCGGAGACCCGGGCGATCACGGACGAGCTCGACGAGCTCGGCAACACCACCGCGGCGATCGGGAAGGGTTTCGCGATCGGCGCCGCCGCGCTGGCCGCGCTGACCCTGATCAATGCCTACATCGCCGAGGTGAGCCTGAGGATCGACGGCTTCGCGTTGCTGATCTCCGACCCGCAGGTGCTCATCGGCATGCTCCTCGGAGGCGCCTTCCCGTTCCTCGTCGCCTCCATCACCATGACCGCCGTCGGCGATGCCGCCTTCGACATGATCGAGGAGATCCGCCGCCAGTTCCGCGAGATCCCCGGTCTGCTGGAGGGGAAGGCGGAACCCGACGCCGTGCGCTGCGTGGACATCGCCACCAAGGCGGCCACGAAGAAGATGCTCCTGCCCGCGTCGATCGCGGTCCTCGCTCCCGTGGTCATCGGGTTCGGGTTCGGTCCGGAGTCGCTCGGCGGCATGCTGGGCGGTGCCCTGATCGGCTCGGTGCTGCTCGCGCTCACCATGGCCAACGCCGGCGGCGCCTGGGACAACGCGAAGAAGTACGTCGAACAGGGCAACTTCGGCGGGAAGGGCTCGGAGGCCCACGGCGCGAACGTGGTCGGCGACACGGTCGGGGACCCGTTGAAGGACACCTCCGGACCGTCGATGAACATCCTGATCAACGTCATGGCGATCGTGAGCCTGGTGATCGCCCCGCTGCTCGGCTGACGCCACGAGCGCGCCGCCGCGCGAACACCGCGGCCTCGTCGACGCTCCGCCCCCGGGCGGAGCGTCGACGTGTTCGCGGCCTACCGGTAGTTGGTGAAGCGCACCGGGGCGTCGTGGTCCTTGGCCTTGATCATCGCCTGGACCTCCTGCAGGTCGTCCCGCTTCTTGCCGGCGACGCGGATGCGGTCCCCCATGTTCGTCGGCGTGACCTTGAGCTTGGTCGCCTTGATGTCCTTGACGATGGTCTTCGCGAGGTCCGAGGGCAGCTCCGTGACGAGCTCGACGTCGACCCGCACACGGCCGCCGCTGACCTCGCGCTCGTCGCCCACGTCGAGCGCCTTGAGCGAGACCTTGCGCTTGACGCACTTCTCCTTGAGCACATCGAGGGCCGCGCGGGTGCGGTCCTCCGAGGCCGACTCGACCTGGATGCCGTGGTCACCGAGCCAGGCGATCACGGTGTTCGTGTCGCGGAAGTCGAAGCGGTTCGCGACCTCCTTCGCCGCCTGGTTGATCGCGTTGTCGACCTCCTGCTTGTCGACGCCGACCTCGATGTCGAAGCTGGAATCCGCCACCTTGATCCTTTCGTCCCGGGGTGTTGGGAGCCGACCGAGGAGCCTACAGCGGCACCGTCACCCCGGCTCCCGCGGCCTGCGGCCTGCGGCCTGCGGCCTGGACGGGTGTGCACGGGTCCGGGGCGTGTCCCACGACCGTGGCATCATCATGGTCTCCCGGGGGCGGGACGCCGCGAAGCGGCCCCACCGCCACGAGGAGGCCCGATGACGCCGGACCGCCCACACGAACCCGGACCCCCCGAGCACCCGGGATGCGAGCCTCGGCCCTCCGAGCCCCGTGCCGGCGACGCATCGCCGGCCACGGTGGCGGCTCACCACGCCAAGGGGCGGGCCCGTCCGGCGGGCACCATCTGGCGGGCGAACCCGCGCGAGCAGGGCCTGATCGGTCTGACCGACGCCATGCACTGGTTCGCCAGCCACGGCTACGCCATCGCGCTGCCGCTGATCGACGCTCAACCCTACGACCTGATCGTCGAGTCCGGGACCGGCCTCGAGCGCGTCCAGGTCAAGACGACGACCCAGAGGACGAAGGCGGGTGTCCCCGTGGTTCAGTTGTGCACGAACGGAGGCAACCAGAGCTTCCGAACGACGAAGCCCTTCGACCCCACCTCGTCGGATCTGTTGTACGTGTTGACGGACTCGGGTGAGCGGTACCTCATCCCGACGAGCGAGATCCGCGCGAAGACCTCCCTGAGTCTCGGCGCGGCCGTCGCGACCTTCCGGTGCTGAAGCGTCAGACTCGAACCAGGGCACGCCTCGTGTTGCTGCCGGCAGTCGCCGTACGTACCCTTCGCGCTCCCGAGTGAGCTCGGGAACCCGGAGGGATGCCCGAGCGGCCAAAGGGAGCGGACTGTAAATTCGCCGGCTTAGCCTTCGCAGGTTCGAATCCTGCTCCCTCCACCGGCCCAGCGCCGTCAGCACCTGTCACCGTCGAGCGACCGCCACACGGTTCGACGGTCCGATGGGCGCTGGCTACGCTGCGCCCTCGCACGACCCGCCCTGGTAGCTCAGTCGGCAGAGCGCATCCATGGTAAGGATGAGGTCCGCGGTTCGATTCCGCGCCAGGGCTCCCGGGTCCGTCCGCGACG
>SKTG01000425.1 GCA_007118045.1 Nitriliruptoraceae bacterium | reverse complement strand
CGAGCGCGTCGGAAGCGGCCGCGGCCGGCTCGTCGCCGCCGGCGGCACGCGCGAGCAGCCGGTCGCGGGCGTCCGCCGCGTAGCCGCTGAGGGGCAGCTCGGCCAGGTCGGCCTCGCTGGGTCGAACGGCGACGTCCCGGTGCCGTTCCGGGTGCTCCACGGCCGCGAAGGTCAGCTCGCGTTCCGCCAGCAGCTGGTCGAGGCGGGCGAGCTGGCGCAGACCGAGCGTGCCCGTCAACCCGACCTTGACGATCGAGCGGGCGGGGTCGGCGATCGCGTCGAGCCGCTCCTCGAGCTCGTCCAGGTCGGCGTCTCCGTCGACCGGTTGGACCACCTCGTGGAACCGCCAGTGGCCGACGACGACCCGTTCGACGACGGGCGGATCCTCGACCAGATCCACCACGAGCGCCGTCCCGGCGTCGTCCTCGCGGTAGTCGGTGGGTTCCGGCGCACCCGAGAACCACACGCGTCCCGTCCGTCCCACCTCGGTGCAGGAGTGGCGGTCGCCGAGCGCCACGTAGTGGACGCAGCCACGGTCGATGGCCGCCTCGACCCGCGGCAGCCCGACGGCGCCGGGCGCGTCGAAGCGACCGCTGACCTCGCCCACGCTGCCGTGCCCCACGACCACGCGCCTGGGGCCCTCCCCGCCCGTGGCCTCCGGTCCGTCGCAGGCCTCGGCGACGAGGTCGACCAGCGGCCGCTTGCTCGTCCACGGTGCCCCGATGACCTCCACGCCGTCGACGGGGGTCCGAGGCTCGGTGTCGGTGAGCACCTCGACGTGGTCCGGGCACCGATCGAGGAACCGTGGGTTGCGGAAGATGGAGGCGGGATCGTGCGGGTCGTGGTTGCCCGGGAGCAGGTACACGGGTACGCGGAAACGGTCCAGCTGCCCCAGCGCCCGGGCGACGGTGCGCTCGTCCGGCTGGTTCGTCTCGAACACGTCGCCCGCGACGACCACGAACGCGCAGTCCCGCTCGTCGGCGAGCGCCGCCAGGCGCCCGATGACGTCCAACCTCGCCTGCGCGAAGTGCGCCTGCGCGTCCGCATCGAGGAAGTGGCGCGTCATACCGAGCTGCCAGTCGCTCGTGTGCAGGAACCGCACGGCACCTCCCCGTCGCAACGTCCGTGTCGAGTCTCTTCGAGCCTCGTCGAGAACGGTTCGAACCTCGTCGAGAACGCCCCCCACACTAACGACGGGGTGCGACAACCCCTGGGAGGTGCGACGGAGGTGCGGGAGCGTCAGAGGCCCTCGGCCAGGGTCGCCGCGACGGTGCCACCGAGTTCCGTGCAGGCATCGAGGTCGTCACGCTCGGGCGCGCCCATGACCGTGACCGCGGCGGCCACCGGCTGCCACCCGAGGGCTTGCGTGATCTGTTCGACCGCCCGGACCGCCCCGCCCGTGTCCTGGTTGCCGTGCACGTACAGGCCGTAGGGCCGGCCCCCAGTGGCCTCGAGGCAGGGGTAGTAGATGCGGTCGAACAGGTGCTTGAGCGCGCCGGACATGTAGCCGATGTTCGCTGGGGTCCCGAGCACGTAACCGTCGGCGTCGAGCACCTCGACCTCCGAGCAGGTCAGGGCCGGACGGACGACCACCTCGACCCCGTCGATCGCGTCGTGACGAGCGCCGGCGAGCACCGCCTCCAGCAGCTCCTGCGTGGCGGGCGAGGGCGTGTGGTGGGCGACGAGCAGCGTGGGCATGGCGCCAGGCTCGTGGTCATGACGACCCGACGCAACCCCGGCCAGCCCGGGATCACCAGTCGTCGTCCTCCTCCTCCTCGTCCTCCCAGCGCTCGTCCTCGGCCTCCCAAGCGTCCGCCCGGGCCTCGTGCCGTTCGGCCCAGGCCCGCGCGGATGCCTCGTCCGCGTACGGACCCAGCCGGTCGACGGCCCGGCACGTGGTCCCGCGTTCGACGCGCTGGTGCGTCAGGCACCAGTAGAAGTCCGCCATCACCCCTCCGAACGTTCAGACCGTGTCGAGCAACGCGACGGGCTCGCGCATCCGGTACCCACCCTCCGGCGGGTGGTAGTAGGCGATGCCGTCCTCGTCGTCGCGCCAGCACAGCAACACCTCGATCGGTTCACCCTCCCGGATCGCACGGGCCGGGAAGTCCAGCAACGCCGGTTCCAGGCTCTTGACCTGCACACCGTGGCGTTCGAACCAGGCGAAGATCGTCTCGACCGCGGCCTCCAGCTCGGCGACGCGGTCCGCGGCACGGGGCGAACCGGTCCCCGCCCGCAGATCGCCGAGCAGGTCCTGCAGATCACGCACCGCGGCAGCGGCCTCCGCGACCCGCCGACGGGCCTCCGGCAGGAGGGCCTGCGCCTCCGCGAGCGAGTACGGGGGACCGTTCACGTGAGCGGCTCGCCGCCGTCGCGGAACCGCTGCTCGCGCCACGGGTCCCCCAGGTCGTGGTAGCCGCGCTCCTCCCAGTAGCCGGGCACGTCTCGTTCGAGCAGGCGGATCTCCGTCACCCACTTGACGGACTTCCAGCCGTACAGCGCCGGGACGACCAGGCGCAACGGCCCGCCGTGGTCGCGGGTGAGCGGCCGCCCGTCGTGCGCCCAGGCGAGCAACGCGTCGTCGGCCAGCAGGTGCTCCAGGGGCAGGTTCGCCGTGTAGGCCGGATGACCGGCCACGACAGCGTGCGTGGCGTCCGCCCGCGCCCCGGCGGCGTCCACGACGTCGCGGACCCGCACGCCGGTCCAGGCGTTGTCGAGCCGTGTCCAGGTGGTCACGCAGTGGAAGTCGCGTCGCACCTCGTGCCGCTCGAAGCCGTCGAGGTCCTCACCCGCCAGGACGAGTCGCCGCCGCACCCTCCCCGTCACGACCAGACGGACGTCCCCCCATCCCCACTCGGGGGCACGGCCGACGTGCAGCACCGGGAACCCGGCCGTCAGATGCTGCCCCGGAGGGACACGCGTCGGGTCGTCGACGACGGTGGGGGCCCGACCGACCCCCGGCGAGGGCTCCAGCATCGCTTCCACCTCGTCCTGCTCGAGGTCGGCGACCCGCCGGGTGATCCGCGCCGCCAGCTCACGCCGCCGTTCGTCGTCGGAGACGTCGTCGAGGTGTGCTCGCGCATGGTCGAGCAGCTCGGCGATCCGTTCGCGCGCCGGCCCGGGGTCGGTCCGGGCGGGTGCCGCCTTGCGCACCTCGTCGGCGCGACGCAACAACCGGTGGATCGTGTCGGTGGCAGCCACCTGGGCCTCGATCGGGCGTGTCCCTGCCCGGACGGGGTTCCGGCGGTCGGCGCCGGGGCCGGCCGGGCGGGGTCCCGGTTCGTGCCCGCCCCGGGCACCCGGCAGACTGGGCCAGCCTACGAGACGACGAAGGAGACCGACGTGTCACGCATCCTGACCATCGGCGGGATCACGCCGACGATCGAGCCCGAGGTGTACGTGGCCGACGGCGCCACCGTCGCCGGGGACGTGACCCTCGCCGCGGGCGTCTCGGTGTGGTTCGGCACCGTCCTGCGCTCGGAGCGGAGCACGATCACGGTCGGACGTGACACGAACCTGCAGGACCTCACGGTCGTGCACACCGATCAGGGCAGCCCGACCACGATCGGTGAGCGCGTCACCGTCGGCCACCGGGCGGTCCTGCACGGCTGCACGGTGGAGGACGACGCCCTGATCGGGATCGGCGCGGTCGTGCTCAACGGTGCGCGGATCGGCGCCGGTGCCGTCGTCGCGGCCGGTGCCGTGGTCCTCGAGGGCATGGAGGTCCCGCCGAGGACGCTGGCCGTGGGCGTGCCGGCCAAGGTGCTGGACCGGCCCGTCCCCGAGGTGCCGCGGCCGAACGTGGCGAACTACCTGGCGCTCGCCGAGGCCTACCGCGGATCCACGCAGGCCTGACCGTCCCGTTCCGATCCTCGGAGGTTCGACCGTGGAGACCGTGCACCGCCTGCTCGAGACCCTCGTGGGCTTCGACACGACCAGTCGGGTGTCGAACCTCGAGCTGCTGTCGTTCGTCGAGGGCCTGCTCGACGAACACGGCGTGCCGTACCGGCGGGTCCCGGACGACACCGGCACGAAGGCGAACCTGATCGCCCGGATCGGCCCCGAGGTCCCCGGCGGCGTGGTGCTCACCGGCCACACGGACTGCGTGCCCGTCGAGGGCCAGCCGTGGACCACCGACCCCTTCTCGCTCGTGGAGCGCGACGGGCGCTTGCACGGTCGCGGGACCACCGACATGAAGGGGTTCCTCGCCGTCGTGCTCGCCGCGTTGCCGCGCCTGGTCGCCGCGGACCTCGAGCGGCCCATCCAGCTCGTACTGACACACGACGAGGAGATCGGGACCATCGGCGCTCCGGCGGCGGTGGCGGCGCTGCTGGCATCCGAGCCGCGCCCGGACCTCGTGATCGTGGGCGAACCCACCCTGATGGAGCCCGTCACGGCTCACAAGGGGGTGCGGGCGTTCACCACCACCGTCGAGGGTCTGGACGGCCATTCCAGTCGCCCCGACCTGGCCGCGAACGCGATCGCCGCGCTCAGCCGGATCGCCGTCCACATCGACGAGCTCGCGACGCGGCACCGCGACGCCGCCGCCGATCCACGCTTCACCCCTCCCTACACCACCTTCAACCTCGGGATGGTGTCCGGCGGCCAGGCGGTGAACATCGTCCCACGCCGGGCCGAGCTGGTCTGGGAGTACCGGCCGGTACCGGCCGACGACTCGATGGCGATCCGCGACGAGGTCGAGCGTCACGCCCGGGAGGAGGTCCTCCCGCACCTGCGAGCGGCGACCGGCTCGGGTGAGGTCACCTTCCGCGTCGACGCCGCCGCTCGCGGCCTGGAGGCGGAGCCGGACGGGCGCGCGGAGGCGCTGGTCCGCGAGCTGACGGGGTTCGAGGGACCGAGCGGCACGGTCGGCTTCGCCACCGACGGTGGCCACTTCCAGGCGGCGGGGCTCTCGACCGTGGTGTGCGGGCCCGGTTCGATCGAACAGGCCCATCAGCCCGACGAATGGATCGACGCCGAGCAGCTCGAGGCAGCGGCCGGGTTCGTGGACGCGCTCGCCGGACGCCTCAGTCGTCGTTGATCACGGCGGTCAACGCGTTGCGGTGAGCCGTCAACGAGGCCTCGTCGAAGAGCACGAACCGGATCAGGCGGACCGACTCCAGCGTGGGCGCCAGCTGCGCCACCGTCGTGAGCGCCACCTCGGCGGCCGGTCCGACCGGGTAGCCGAACGCCCCGGTCGAGATCGAGGGGAACCCGACCGATCCCATGCCGTACTCCTCGGCCACGAACAGGGCGTGGCGATAGCAGTCGGCCAACAGCTGCTCGGCGGGATGGTCCCTTCCGTAGACCGGACCCAGGCAGTGCAGGACGTGCGCGTTCGGGAGGTCGTGCGCCGAGGTCCTCACGCACTCCCCGGGACGGATCGGACCGAGCGGCGTCGCTTCGCGGGCGAGGCCGGGACCGGCCGCGCCGTGGATCGCGCCAGCCACGCCGCCCCCCGTGGTCAGCTCCGCGTTCGCCGCGTTGACGATCGCATCGAGGTCGGGCTGTCGGGTGATGTCACCGGTGGTCAGCTCGAGCGTCACCGGCCCGAACCGCGCGACGTCGTCGCTCATCGTTGGCTCCTGTCGGAGGTCGCGTCACGAGG
>SKTG01000048.1 GCA_007118045.1 Nitriliruptoraceae bacterium | reverse complement strand
CGGTCAAGGACACCCGCCAGGCCGGCGAGTTCTGCAAGGACGTCAACATCCCGCTCTACGACGCGGCGAAGGTCGGCTACCCGAAGCGGATGCGCGACTACGAGCAGGGTCGAGGCCCGCGTAAGGTCGACATCTCCGAGCTGCCGCCGTGGCCGGGGGACGAGGACCCCGCGGCGCCGGGCCCCGCGTCACCCGCTCCGGAAGCGCCGAGCCCCGGATCACCCGCTTCCGACGAGCGGGGCCACGACGAGCCGGGTCGCGACGAGCCCGGCGAGCCCGGTGACGACGGTACCGACGCGCCGGGTGGTGACGGTGATGCCGGGGGGCCGCCACGGGACGGACCGCCACCACCACCGACCCGGAACTAGCCCCGTGTCGCTGCCGACGACGATGCGGGCGCTACGCCTGCACGCGGTGCGCTCCGATGCCGGTCCGGAGCAGCTCCGCGTGGACGAGCTGCCGCGACCCGACCCGGCGCCCGACGAGGTGCTCATCGAGGTCGGTGCCTGCGGCATCTGCGCGACCGACGTGCACGTGCTCACCGGGGGCCTGCCCCACGGACCCCGGCTGCCGCAGGTGCTCGGCCACGAGCCCGCCGGCACGGTCGCCGCCGTCGGCGACGAGGTGTCGGACTGGCGCCCCGGTGACCGGGTCGCGGTGCTGATGGGCCGGCCGTGCCAGCGCTGCGGCTACTGCCGCATCGGCCGCGAGAACCTCTGCCGCGACCTCGTGGTCCCGGGGATCGACACCGCTGGTGCCCTCGCCGGCTACCTGCCCGTCGATCCGGACCTGCTCGTTCCCGTCCCTCCGGACGTGCCGCTCCACGAGGCTGCGATCGTGACCGACGCGGTCGCCACGCCCTACCACGCCCTCAAGCGCGCCGGGGTCGGCGAGGGCAGCATCGTCACGGTCGTCGGCCTCGGGGGTCTCGGCATGCACGCCGTGCTGCTGGCGAAGCTCTCGGGGGCGCACGTGATCGGGATCGACGTGGACGTGATCAACCTGGAACGGGCCGTCGCCTGGGGCGCCGACGCCGTGATCGACGCCACCCGCGAGGACCCCGTCACCACGGTGCACGAGCTCACCGACGGGGGCAGCGACCGAGCGCTCGAGTTCGTCGGTTCGGCCGAGACCGCCGATCAGGCCCTGCGCTGCGTCGCTCCGGGCGGCCGGGCCGTGCTGGTCGGGTTCGGACGCGACCATCTCGAGACCCTGCCCCTGGCACGGTTCGTGACCCAGGAGCTGGAGGTCGCGGGCTCGTACGGCGCGACGCGCCAGGACGTCGGCGAGCTGTTCGACCTGCTCGAGGACGGCCGGCTCGACCTCGGTCGCTCCGTCACGGACACGACGGACCTCGACGGGGCCCCGGCGGCGCTGCGCGCCCTCGAGACCCGCGAGGGCCACCCGATCCGCACGGTGGTCACCGACCTGCGGTGACCGGTGCGGACCGGCCGGTCACGCTTCGGCGATCTCCACCGACCGGATGACGACGTCCTGGAGGGGCTTGTCCCGGGGGCCGGTGGCGGTCCTGCCGATCCGATCCACGACGTCGAGCCCGTCGATGGTCTTGCCGAAGACGTTGTACTGCGGCGGGAGACCGTAGTCGGCGTGCATGATGAAGAACTGCGACCCGTTGGTGTCGGGGCCGGCGTTGGCCATCGCCAGGGTCCCGAGCTTGTAGCCGTGACGCCGCGCGGCGTCGAGCTCGTCGGCGAACCGGTAGCCGGGACCGCCCGTGCCGGTTCCGGTCGGGTCACCCCCCTGGAGCATGAACCCCTCGATCACCCGATGGAAGATCACCCCGTCGTAGAAGCCGTCCCGGGCGAGGAACACGAAGTTGTTGACCGTGTTGGGTGCCTCGTCCGCGAACAGCTTCGCGGTGATGGTGCCCTCGGTCGTCGTGATGGTCGCCGTGTAGTCCTTCGACGTGTCGATCTGCATCTCTGGCGGGACGCTGTACTGCTGTGCCACGAGGGGCTCCTGGGTCGGCCGCGCCCGACGGCGCGGATCGGGTGGTACCGGTCACTGCTCGTCGATCGTCACCGACAGGATCACCGGCGGTTCGTCCGGCGCTCCGGTGGTGGGGTCGGCCGGGGACCGGACGATGTCGTCGACCACGTCCATGCCCTCCACCACGGTGCCGAAGACGGTGAACAGCGGTTCGAGCTGGGTGGGGTCGCCCTGGGTGATGAAGAACTGCGAGCCGTTGGTGTCCTCGCCGCTGTTGGCCATGGCGAGCGTGCCACGCGGGTAGCCGGCGGGCACGAGCTGACGCAGCTCGTCCTCGTCCATCTCCTCGGTCAACCCCTCCTCCTGCGCCTCCTCGCTCGCGAGCAGGCGCTCGAGCTGCTCGTCGCGGGTCTCCTCGACGAGCTCCTCCGCGAGCTCGAGCTCGTCGTCGAAGGAGTACCCCGGGTAGGCCGGCTCCTCGGGGTCGAAGTTCTCGCAGTCGTCCTGACCACAGCCGGTCCCGGCCGGATCACCGGCCTGCATCACGAACCCCGGGACGACCCGGTGGACGATGACGCCCTCGTAGTAGCCGTCCTCGGCGAGGTTCACGAGGTTGTTGACGGCCATCGGGGCGGCCTCGGCGTGCAGCTCGAGCTGGATGTCGCCGCAGGTGGTCTCCACCGTCGCCGTGTACGTGGCGTCGGTGTCGATGGACATCTCCGGCGGTTCGTCGTAGATCTCGCTGTCGACCTCCGGGACGTCGTCCGGGGTCTCACCGCACGGGCCGGGGCCCTCGGCGGCAGCCTCCTCCTCGGCGAACGGGTCCTCGTCCTCGACCTCCGGCTCGGCCGTCGTCGTGTCACCGAGCAGGTTGATCAGGGGGACCGCGACCAGCGAGAGGCCCATCAGGACGGCCATCGCGATGATGATCCACTTGTTGCGCGCCGTACGCCGGTCGTACTTCGACGAGGAACGCTTCGACGACGAGCGGGGACGCCCGGGTTGCTGCTTGCTCAAGGTGACTGGTCCGAGCGACGGGTGCGGGCGGTGGGCTGCGGGCCTACCAGGCTATCCGGCCACGCCGGGACGCAAGCCGCCAGCAGTGCTGGTGGACGTGGCGCCGCTCTTCCACCTGACCCTCCGGCCACGCGACCACGTGGCCGCTGCCCGCGACGATCGGCTGCTGGCAGTCGGGACAGAGGTAGTCCTTGTCGGCCCGGTAGCCGGGCACGCGCTGCGCCACGTACCCCTCGAGCTCCGGCAGGAACGGGTCGTTGCATCGTGGCCACATCACGGGGAGGTCGTCACCGCGACACCCCGGCCAGGACGACCAGCATGCCGAAGCCGGCGTCCGTCCCGGTCCACAGCTCCCGGACGACCTCGAAGCCGGCTGCTGCGACGAGGTGCCGTACGGCGAACACGACGGCGACGAGGTCGTCGAGGCCGACCGGGGTACCGGGGACCACCGCGGGGACGCGGCCACCGGGGAGCAGGGCGTAGCCGAGGGCCGCCCCCGCCACCAGCTTCGCTCGGAGCGGCACCCGCCGGTCCGTCGCGAGCGCCCGGAGCAGCCGCAACAGGTCGGGCAACAGCTCCCGCAGCACCGCCCAGTGCGAGTCCAGCACGTCGGCGCCGGCGGCCGCGGCGCTCCCCCGGTCCGGGATGTCACCCGTGGGCGGGAGCTCCCCCGGGCGCCGTCCACGGATCACCGGGGACACCGGGGCCTCCTCGGGCTCTCCGGGTGCTCCGGGCGCGTGCTGCACCGCGGCCTACGGATAGACGTAGAACCCGCGGCCCGTCTTGCGACCGAGGAAGCCGGCGTCGACGAGGTGACGTAGCAGGGGGGCGGGCTCGTGCGACGGCTGGCGGTACTCCTCCCGTAGCCGCTCCACGATGGCCAGGGTGATGTCGAGCCCCACGACGTCCATCAGCTCGAACGGACCCATCGGGTAGCCGCACCCGAGCTTCATGGCGGTGTCGATCTCCTCGGCCGTCGCGTAGTGCGACTCCAGCATCTTGACGGCGTCGTTCAGGTAGGGGAACAACAGCGTGTTGACGATGAACCCGGCCCGGTCACCACAGAGCACGCCGACCTTGCCGATCCGCTCGATGAACGCTCGTCCCTGCGCCACGACGGCCGGGTCGGTGCGCACGGTGGTCACGATCTCCACGAGCTTCATGATCGAGGCGGGGTTGAAGAAGTGCAGCCCCAGCACCCGGTCGGGGTGGTCGGTGGCCATCGCGCACTCGATCACCGGCAACGAGGAGGTGGTGGTGGACAGCACGGCCTCGGGCTTGACGACGGCGGAGAGGCGCGCGAACAGCTCGCGCTTGAGTTCGAGGTCCTCCGCGACCGCTTCGATGATCAGGTCGGCCTCGGCGAGGTCCTCGACCTCGATGACGGGCTGGATACGGCCGACGGAGTCCACCAGGTCCTCCTCGGTGATGCGTTGCTTGTCCACCTGCCTCCGCATCGAGCGGGCCACCCGGGCGACCAGGGCCTCCCCCTTCTCCCGTGAGCGACCGGCCACCGTGACGTCGAAGCCAGCGCGAGCGCAGACCTCGACGATGCCCGCGGCCATGGTGCCCGTACCGATGACACCGACGCGTCGCCACCCGGCGATGGTCGAGGCGTCCGCCGGCGCCCGCGTCTCCTCGTCCGGGAGCGTGCGCGAGGACCCCGGCTCGTCGTAGGTGTAGAACCCGCGACCGGACTTGCGGCCGTTGAACCCGGCCGCGGCGAGCTGCCCGAGCAACGGCCGCGGAGCGAAGCGCGTGTCCTGGAACTGCGAGTGGATGGCGTCCATGATGCCGACGAAGGTGTCGATGCCGACCAGGTCGGTGAGCGCGATCGGCCCCATCGGCAGGTTCGCCCCGAAGCGCATCGCCGCGTCGATGTCCTCCTTCGTGGCGTAGCCGCCCTCGACCATCCAGATGGCCTGGTTGAGGTAGGGGAACAGCAGCTGGTTGGCGATGAAGCCCCGTCGGTCGCCCACGACGACAGGGGTCTTGCCGATCGTCTCCGCGAACCGCCGTGCCGTGTCCACGACGGCCTCGTCGGTCACCACGGTGCGCACCAGCTCGATCAGCTCCATCACCGGCGCCGGGTTGAAGAAGTGGAAGCCGAGCACCCGGTTCGGCCGCTTGGTGACGACCGCGATGTCCATCACGGGCAGGGAGGAGGTGTTGGTGGCGAGCAGCGCGTCCGGCCGGACGTGGCGGTCGAGCTCCGCGAACGCCGCCCGCTTGGCCTCGAGCTCCTCCGGCACGGCCTCGACCACCAGGTCGCAGTCGCGCAGGTCCGACCACACCGTGCTGCCGGAGATGCGGCCGAGCAGCTCGTCGCGCTGCTCCTCGGTGAGCCGTTCCCGCCGCACCTGACGGTCCAACGAACCCCGGATACGTGCGAGACCGGCCTCGACCGAGGCGTCGTCGCGTTCGACGAAGTGCACGGGGAACCCCGTGCGCGCCACGATCTCCGCGATCCCGGCCCCCATCGTGCCGCACCCGACGACACCCACCCGTTCGATCCGTTCCACGACCTGCTCCGCCACCGTGCCCTCCCGCTGATGTCGTCGGTCGTCGCAGCCTACGGCGGCGACCGCGGTGCGCCGAACCTCGGGCGTCCACCCACCGCCGCCGGGGTCGCGACCACGGTCCGGGCGGCCCGGCGCGCGCG
>SKTG01000216.1 GCA_007118045.1 Nitriliruptoraceae bacterium | reverse complement strand
GGCCCCGGCCACGCCGAGCGCCACGTCGGTCTGACCGAGCCGCCACGGGCGCCCGAAGGTGTCGGTCACGAGCACCCCGACGTCGACGCCGGTCCGCGAGCGCAGCTCGGCGCGCAGCGCCGCGGCCGACGCGTCGGGTTCCGCCGGCAGCAGCAGCGCTCGACCCGGGGCGACGTTCGAGGCGTCGATCCCCCCGTTCGCGGCCACGAAACCGTGCGCGGTGCGGGTGACCAGCACCCCCGGCGTCTCCGCCACGATGTCCGTGGCCTGGGACCGGGCCAGCTCGCGTCGGTCGTGCTGCGCGGTGGCCGGCCCGTCCTCGGACGGGGGCAGCGGTCGCACGGCGCCCTCGGCGAGGCTGACGACCTTCGATGCGACGCACACCACGTCGCCCTCGCGCAGCGACTCGTCCGCTCCGACGAGCGCGTCGAGCAACAGGGCCGCGAGATCGTCGCCCTCGGTCACGCGATGCCCCGTCGGCAGCGGCACGATCGTCACGCGGCCCGTGCCGGTGTCCTCGCGCCCGGCCGTGTGGCCGGCACCGAGCGGCTCCGCGTCGTTCACGCGGCCGGGCCGATCTCCGCGGCGAGCCGGAGGCAGGACCGGGCCAGCTGGGCGGCGACCTCCCGGTCGTCCATCAGGGTGTCGGTCGCCACGCAGCGCACCCCGGTGGCGGCCACGTCGTCCACCGCGTCCTCGTCGCGTTCGTCGACCACCCACCCGTCGAGCAGTTCGCCGTAGTGGGCCGCGACGCCGCGGGCCGAGACCTCGGCACCCACCGCCGGCAGGAGCCGGTGGGCCATGCCACGCACCACCTCGCCGCCGATGATGGGGGACACCCCGACGACGGGGGCGGGTGACTGCCCGACCGCTTCCCGGATGCCGGGGACGTCCAGGATCGTGTCGATCGACACGACCGGGTTCGACGGCGCCACGAGGATCGCATCCGCGGCGAGCAGCGTCTCCACCACCCACGGCGCCGGTCGCGCGTGCTCGGCGCCGGCCAGGCGCACCTGCGCGACGTCCGGCGCGCCACGCTCACGGACCCAGTACTCCTGGAAGTGCAGGTCGCGGCCGTCCTGGGTGACGATGCGGGTCTCGACCCGGTCGTCGGTGGCCGGGAGCAGGCGCAGCTCGAGGCCGAACGCGCGGCCGACCTCGTCGGTGACGGCGGAGAGCGGCGCCCCCTCGTGCAGCCGCATCGTGCGGTGCAGGTGGGTGGCGAGGTCCCGGTCGCCGAGGGTGAACCACGGGTCGTGACCGAAGCGCTCCAGCTCGGTGGCCACCGTGAACGATTCGTCGGCCCGCCCCCATTGCTGCTCGGGGTGCACGACGCCGCTGAGCCAGTAGGTGATGGAGTCGAGGTCGGGGCAGACGCGGAGCCCGAAGCGGTCGAGGTCGTCGCCCACGTTGACCACGGCGACCACCTCCTCCGGGGGGACGACGGCCGTGAGCCCGCGCAGGAAGCGGGCCGCCCCGACCCCACCGGCCAGCACCGCGTACATCGCGCCTCCACACCCCACCTCGACGGCCGCCCCGTCACGAGGCGGGCCGGCAGCGTAGGCGAGGTGGGTGCTCCCGCCCGGGCTCCTATCCTGCGCGGGACCCGCCCGCGGCGCCCGCCGCCCCCGTCCTGGAGGATCCGTGGAGACCCCGAGCCCGTCGCCCGAGCACCTGGCGCGGCTCCGCCCCCGGGCGCTGCACCGCGCCGAGGAGGGGCGTTCGCTCAAGGTCGACGAGGTGACGTCGCTGCTCACCTGCCGCGGGGAGGATCTGGTCCGGCTGTCGGCGATCGGGGCCAAGGTGCGGGACGCCGCTCCCTGGTACGCCGAGGGCGCGTGGGGACGGACCCCGGACGGCCGTCGTCGGGTGACCTACTCGCGCAAGGTCTTCGTGCCACTGACCCACCTGTGCCGGGACAGCTGCGGCTACTGCACGTTCGCGTGGCCGCCGAAGGCCGACGTGCCGGCCTTCCGGTCCCCGGAGCAGGTCCTCGAGGTGGCGCGCGCCGGTCAGCGGGCCGGGTGCACGGAGCTGCTGTTCACCCTGGGGGACAAGCCGGAGGAGCGCTACCCGGCGGCGCGGGCCTGGCTCGACGCCCGCGGCTACGCCACGACGCTCGAGTACCTGCGCGCGGTCTCGATCCAGGTGATCGAGGAGACGGGTCTGCTGCCCCACCTCAACCCCGGGGTGATGGGCTGGTCGGACCTGGCCACGCTCAAGCAGGTCTCGGCGTCCATGGGGATGATGCTCGAGACCGTCTCGGACCGCCTGCTCGAGCGGGGCGAGGCCCACTTCAACGCCCCGGACAAGGAACCGGCCCGCCGGCTCGCCACCCTGGAGGACGCCGGCCGCCTCTCGGTGCCCTTCACGTCCGGGCTGCTGCTCGGTATCGGCGAGACCCTCACGGAACGGGTCGAGACGCTGTTCGCGCTGCGGGACGTCCACCGCCGCTACGGGCACCTGCAGGAGGTCATCGTCCAGAACTTCCGCGCGAAGCCGGACACGGCCATGCGCGACCATCCCGAGCCGAGCTTCGACGACCTGCTGGCGACGGTGGCCACGGCCCGGATCGTGCTCGGCCCGACGGTGCACCTGCAGGCGCCACCGAACCTCTCGCCGGGTGAGTACCCCGCCATCCTGCGCGCCGGCATCGACGACTGGGGCGGGGTCTCACCGATCACGCCGGATCACGTCAACCCGGAGGCGCCCTGGCCTCAGCTCGACGAACTGGCCGAGCGCTCCGCCGGCGAGGGGTTCGCGCTCACGCAGCGGCTGCCGGTCTACCCGGAGTTCGCGACCACGCCGGATCCGTGGCTGGCCGGCCGCATGCGCGACCCCGTGGTGGCCCTGGCAACCCCGGACGGGTTGGCACGACCCGACGTCGTACCGCAGGGCCGACCCTGGCAGGACCCGCAGGTCAGCTCCGGGGCGCTCACGCGGGAGATGGCGGCCGTGATCGCCGGGGACGAGGCGGGCGGCTCGGCGGCCGACGGGCGCAACGCCCGGTCGGCGCGGGCCGAGGACGACGTGCACCGCGCCGTCTACGGCGACGTCCACGTCATCGCCGAAGGCGTGCTCGCCGACAACGCTCCCCGCGTGGAGGGACCACCGGCCACCACGGTCCGGCGGGACGTCGCAGCCGCTCTGGCGACGGCGCAGTCCGGGCGGGTGCTCGACGACGCCGCCGTCCTGATGCTGTTCGAGACGACCGGGGTGGAGCTCGAGGCGCTGACGCGCGCCGCCGACGAGGTGCGCGCCGACCGGGTCGGCGAGACGGTCACCTACGTCGTCAACCGCAACATCAACTTCACCAACGTCTGTTACACCGGCTGCCGGTTCTGCGCGTTCGCCCAGCGGCGCGACGACCCCGACGCCTACACGCTCTCGCTCGAGCAGATCGCCGACCGGGCGCAGGAGGCGTGGGACGTCGGTGCCACGGAGGTGTGCCTGCAGGGCGGGATCCACCCGGACCTGCCGGGGGACTACTACTTCGAGGTCCTCGACGCGATCACGGCCCGGCTGCCCGGTATGCACGTCCACGCCTTCAGCCCGATGGAGGTGGTCAACGGCGCCACGCGGTTGGGGATCGGTATCCGCGAGTGGTTGGAGGAGGCCAGTCGGCGCGGTCTCGGGTCGATCCCGGGGACGGCGGCGGAGATCCTCGACGACGACGTCCGGTGGGTGCTGACCAAGGGCAAGCTCCCCACCGCGCAGTGGATCGAGGTGGTGACCACCGCCCACGAGCTGGGGCTGCGCTCGTCCGCCACGATGATGTACGGCCACGTCGACGAACCCCACCACTGGGTCGCCCACCTGAAGCTGCTCCGGCGTCTGCAGGAGGAGACCGGAGGGTTCACGGAGTTCGTCCCGCTGCCGTTCGTCCACCAGCTCGCGCCGATCTACCTCGCCGGCGTGGCGCGGCCGGGTTCGACGTGGGAGGACGACCGCAGGGTCCACGCCGTCGCCCGGCTGCTGCTCGCCGGGGCGATCGATCACGTCCAGCTCTCGTGGGTCAAGGTGGGCCTCGAACGGGGGATCGAGCTGCTGCGCGGCGGCTGCGACGACCTCGGGGGCACCCTGATGGAGGAGACGATCTCGCGGATGGCCGGGTCGCAACACGGCATCCGCCAGTCCGTCGACGACCTGCGGGCCGCCGCGGCGGCCGCCGGCAGGCCGGCCCGCCAGCGCACCACGCTCTACGGCGAGGTCGTCGGGGCGAGCTGACCCGGGGGGACCCGCAGCGGGGCGTACGTACGTACGACGGGGTCGTGTGACGAGCCGGCCCCGGGACGAGCCGTGCGTGAGAACCTGGACAGGATCTCTGGCAGGGCTCGGTCCACGCTGTCGCACGGTCATACGAGGATGGTCGTCCGGATGCCGGATGACGTGGATCGGACACCCGATGTGGTGTGTCGTGCCTCGGTCGAGGGGGCGACTCCCCGCAGAACCTAGACAACTGTCTTGACAAAAGCTGTACAACTTGTCAGGCTTCGGGGACATCGCCCAACGGAGACGCCCCGCATGGCCATCGCCGAGCTCAGCATCGCCCCGACCGACCGTCACGCGCCGGCGTCCCGCCTGGAGGAGGCGACGAGCGAACAGCTGCTCGTCGCCGTGGCCGGCGGTGACCAGCGCGCCTTCGCCCGCCTCTACGACCGGGTCAGCCCCCAGGTCCTCGGCGTCGCCCTGCGGGTCCTGCGCGACCACGCGCTCGCCGAGGAGGTCACCCAGGAGGTGCTCGTCGAGGTCTGGCGCAAGGCCGACCGCTTCGACCCGGAGCGCGGCACCGCCTCGGGCTGGATCACCACGCTGGCACATCGCCGAGCCGTGGACCGGGTGCGCAGCGAGCAGTCGTCGCGTGACCGCGACGACCGGGTGTCCCGACGGGACGAGACCCGCGCCTTCGATCAGGTCGCCGACGAGGTCGAGGTCAGCCTGGACCACTGGCAGGTGCGCCACGCGCTGGCCACGCTCACGGACCGGCAGCGCGAGGCGATCGAGCTGGCCTACTTCGGTGGCCACACCTACCGGGACGTCGCCACCGTCCTCGGCATCCCGGAAGGCACGGCGAAGTCGCGGCTGCGCGACGGGCTGCTGCGGCTGCGCGAGGCGCTGCACGAGCTCGTCTGAGCATCCTCCCAGGACGTCCGCGCGCCCTCCCCGGACCGGGAGGGCGCGCCGTCGTGCGTGCCCGGGGTGCTGGTCGGGCCGTCACCTGGAGTCGTGCGGCCATCACGGATGGTGAGCGCTCTGACGGCACAGCCACCACCGGTTGTGGGTTCGGCTTGACCGATGCCCATCGGTGGTGCAGGATGCCATCCGTGTAGTTCCACCGCTGTCAACAGCGAGGAGCGGTAGGTGGCCTTCATCACCGAGCTCACGGCGAAGCTCGCGTTCGATGCCGACGATCGCACCTGGATGCTCGAGGCGAAGTGCCTCGATGCCGATCCGGAGGCGTTCTTCCCGGAGAAGGGCGGCTCGACCAGGGAGGCCAAGCGCATCTGCGCGGCCTGCCCCGTCCGCGAGGACTGCCTGGACCACGCGCTCGACAACGACGAGCGCTTCGGGATCTGGGGCGGCCTCTCGGAGCGCGAACGGCGGCGTGCGAAGCGCCTGACGGCCTAGCCGGGACGCGGCAGCCGCCCGCTCGGTCACCGGCGGACGCACCCGGTGACACGGGGGTG
>SKTG01000265.1 GCA_007118045.1 Nitriliruptoraceae bacterium | reverse complement strand
TCCGGGTTCGCCGGCCCTAGCGATCCGCATTGGGTACAGCCGGCCCCACACGTAGTTGTGAGCGATCGGACCCGATGGCCAGGCCGCCCATCGTCACGGTGATGGCGTCGCGCGTGGGGTGCAGGTAGCGGGCGTTCCGCGTCGGTGGGGCCGCTGGGTCGGAGCAGTCGCGTGGACGTCCGCGACTAGGGGTGGGCCGTGCGTGCCGGTCGGGCTCCGGCGAGGGCGTCGTTCCGGCCGGCAGCTTGGCCATCGGTCGCTCGGAGGGGATCTCGTGGCGGGCGGTAGCGTTCAGACCGACCTGATCGGGATGGGGCGGCACGGAGGTGGCGATGGGGAACGTCCTGGGAATGATCGCCGCGCACTGGGATGGTCAGGCAGCCAGGTTCGATGACGAGGTCGACCACGGCCTGACGGCGCCAGCCACACGGGCAGCGTGGTCTCGTTGGCTCTCGGTGTGGCTACCGGAGCCACCGGCGCGGATCGCGGACCTCGGCTGCGGTACGGGCTCGCTCGCGCTCCTCCTCGCGTCGTCGGGGCACGAGGTGACCGCCAGCGACATCTCCCCGGAGATGGTCCGGCGTGCCCGCCAGAAGGCAACAGCAGCGGGCGTCGAGGTCGAACTCGCGGTGGCCGACGCCGCGTCCCCACGGCTGGCTGCCCGGTCCCTCGATGTGGTGCTGGTCCGCCACCTCGCCTGGACGTTGCCCAACCCCCACCACGCCATCACGACCTGGGCGTCGCTCCTGCGCCCGGGCGGCCGTCTGGTGATGGTCGAAGGTCGCTGGGGAACGGCCGCACAGACCGGACCTCCGCCTGCTGGCTCCGACATCGATCACGGCGACTACACCGATGTGCACCGCAGCCTGCCGTGGTACGGCGGCGTCGCCGCGGACACGCTCATCCCGGTCCTGGGACAGCATTTCGACCGCGTCGACCACCACGACCTCACCTCCGACGACGACCTGTGGGGCCAGGCCGTGACCGATGAGCGCTACGCCGCCGTCGCCCACCTCGATACCTGATCGACGACCACCCCGTGGCTAGGGACGTCACCCCTGGTTGGTGAGTTCGGCCAGGTAGGCGAGGTCGACCTCGTACGACGCCAGGTGGCTGCGCAGCCCGGGATGCCGCGTGGCGCGGTCAGCGGTGAAGGCGCGCAGTTCTGCAACGCGGGGCGTGACGGTGGCCATCACCTCGCCGGGACTGGCCGGTGCGCCGTAGGCGTGGCACAGCAGCTCGAGACGATCCTGGCGTGTTGCTGTGTCGGTTGGAGAGCCCTGTGGCGTGCCGGGGGCGTGGAACGGGGCCATCCGGTAGGCGAGGTGAGCGAGGTCCCAGACCCGTGAGCCCGGCGAGCAGGTGTCGAAGTCGATGATGCCCACGAGCCGGTGGTCGGGATCGAAGACCATGTTGTAGGGCGCGAGGTCGTTGTGGCAGATGACCTCGTCGGGCGGGTGGTGGGGCAGCTGCCAGCGTCCCTCCAGTTGGAGCAGCTCGATCGTCGCGTCGTGGAAGCGGCGAAGCCAGCTCGCGGCGGCCACGAGGAGGTCGTCGTTCCACACCCACGTCGGCATCGGGTAGGTGGGGACCTCGCCGGGTAGGAACTCCAGGCACTCGCGTCCGGCTTCGTCGATCCCGTGCGGCTCCGGCACGCCAACGACGCCCTTGCTGCGAGCGTGGGTGAGCAGTCGGTGGACCGTTGGGGTCCACGGTCCGGCGACACGGCGAACGGTGTCGCCGATTCGGACGACCTCGTTCATGTTCCCACCGGACAGGGGCTGGCTCACGACCGCGTTCCGCGGTCCGCGACCTTGGCGTACACCGACGCGTCGACCCGTCGCGATCCGATGGTGAGGAACGAACGCAGCCGGCCTTCGCAGTCGAACCCGCAGCGGCGCAGTACCGCGACCGATGCGGCATTGTCGGGCTCGACCCACGCCTCCACCCGCGCGAAGTCCTGCACCTGTAGCGCCCACGACGCCATCAGCCCGACCGCCCGAGTCGCGTAGCCCCGACCCCGATCGTCCGGGGCCAACCAGTAGCCCAACCCGACAACACCGGGCTGGGGACGCAGCAGCAGCACCACGCACCCCACCGCCCGATCCGACTCCGCATCGGCGATCGCCAGCGACCATCCCTGCCCGTCGCGGGTTCGTCCGTGCTGGCGCGCGATCCATGCCTGGCCCGCCTCGACGCTGAACGACGCCGGAACGGTGGTGCTCTGCGGGATCCGACCCTCATCGCTCGCTGCTTGGATGCAAGCCAGGTCCGTGGCCTCCCAGCGCCGCAACCAGACGACTTCGTCGGTGAGGTCGGGCTCAGGATCTTCTAGCTCGACGTCGCGCTGCATCCGGTCCCCGCATCCCATGTCAGAAAAGCCTACGGGCCACACCTCACGGAGACGGCCACCGCGTCAGCAGCACACTGCAAGCGTTCGAGGGGCTGATTGCGGCGATCACCCGTCGCACGCACCGACGACGAGGCGGGACCCGGTGGTCGTGGGCGGTCAGCCCGGTCCCGGACCGGCCTCGCCGCGCCAGGTGGCCAGGCGCTGGCCGACCGACCGCGCGATCGCGGTCCACCGCTCGGGCGGCAACGGCGGCAGGATGTCCTCCCAGTCGGTCAGGCACGACCCGCGCAGCTGCAACAAGCCGGCGGGCCGCGCGAACAGGAACACGTGGAGGTGCGCGCCGCCGTCGCCGAACCTGCTGACGTGCACGCGGCCGACGCCGGGCACCGCGGCGATGGCGCGCTCGACGCGGACCACCACCACCCCGAGGTCGGCCGCCTGCGCCTCGTCGAGGTCCCCGAGGTCGAGGTGCTCGACCGGGTGGAGCACGAAGGTGGGAACCGGCCCACCGGCGGGAACCGTCAACCGCCACCCGCCGTCACTCCACACCAGCCCCTCGGGCGGGTGCTGGCAGGCGTGGCACCCGGCGGGGCCATCCTCGCCGTGGCGGGGTGGCTCCGGCTCGGGGTCCCGGAGACGACGGGGGCGCAGCTCGCCCTCCCACGGGAAGATGTCCCAGCCGACCACGTCGGGGACGGGCAGGTGCCCGTCCGGGTCCTCGTGCGCGCGAGCGAGGGCCACCAGCTCGGCCGCGTCCAGCTCCGCCCAGTCCACGCGCCCCCTCCGATGCCTTTGAGGCGATGGACGGTAGTGGACGACCCTGGAAGGCGTCGATCCGTGAGGGCTCGAGCGGAGCGCGGCTCTCCGACTCGACCGTGACGCCCGGCGACCCTCGCCTGTCAAGAGGGAGAGGGCATGAGTTCATTGAGCAGGCCCTGCACAGGCTCACCCGAGCTGTCTGAATCGCTACCTGGCATCGACGACCGGCACGGCTATGTGCGGGAGCACGGGGATGGCCAAGCTCGAGATCACGGCCATGGCGTCGTTCGCCGGGTTGCTGCGACGGCCGTTGGCGCCCGGTCTATCTCCGGGCGACCAGGAGGAACTCGCCATCCGGGGCACCGACCGGCTGGCGCGCCCAGCCTCCGTACACGTCGTCGACGACGAAGCCCGCGTGCGCTAGCGAGGCTCGAAGCTGCACGAGCGAGCGAAATCCCAGATCAGCGGTGGACGTGAGGGCGGTCCCATCATCGAAGCGGTAGTGCGTCGATGCTCGGTGCAACCGGTGTCGCTGTGCGCGCTTACCCTCCCTGCATGCTGATCGCGACTGATCTCGATGGGACGCTCGTCCCGAACGGTGCCGACCAGGTCAGCGCTCGCACGGCGGCAACGCTGGCGCGCGCCGATGAGGCTGGCGTTCCTGTGGTCTTTGTCACGGCCCGTCCGTTGCGATGGATGGAACGGCTCTGGCCACATGTTGGCCGTCATGGTCGCGCCATCGTGTCCAACGGTGCGGTCGTCTACGACGTCCCGACCCGATCGGCGGTGCGCGTCACCGGGCTCGAGCCCGAGATCGGCCTGGCGATCGCTGAGACCATCCGGACCGAGCTGCCCGGTGCCAGTTTTGCGATCGAGTGCCTGGACGGCATCCGCGTCGAGGATGCCTACGACAGCCCACACGACCTGCTCGACCACACGCCACGCGGCCGACTCGAACAGGTGTGGGACACCACCGCCGTCAAGATGCTCGTCCGGCACACCGGGCCGCCGACCGCTTCCCCCGAGGACGTCCACCGCCGCATCGCCGCCGTGGTCCGGACCACCGCCACCTGCACATGGTCCATGCCCGGCCTGCTCGAGATCGCCGCGCCAGGCGTCACCAAGGCCAGCGCGCTGCGCTGGCTCACGGAGCAACTCGGCATCGATCAGCGCGACGTGGTCGCCTTCGGAGACATGCCGAACGACATCCCGATGCTGAAGTGGGCCGGACTCTCCTACGCCGTCGAGGAGGCGCATCCGGACGTAATCGCAGCGGCCGATCGTCGCGCACCTCGATGCAGCGACGCCGTCGCAACCACAATCGACACCCTGCTCACCGGCTCCAACCACGGTGAGCTGTAACCCGACTGACCTCCGACCCCACGGTCGCCCAGCATCGTGGAGTGCTTTGTGGGTCGGATCACCGCGCCTGGAACCCAGCATCACGGGCGTTGCGGACGGCTCCACGGTCTTGGGGCCTACGTGGGTCGGTCAGCGGCGTGACGGGTCAGGGCGAACTGGATCTGCTTGGCGCCGTACTGCTCGAAGGTCGCCTCGGGGGTCATGCCCAGCTTCGTTGCGAGCTTGCGTGAGGCGGCGTTGGCGGTCTGTGTGACGGCGATGATGCGGGGCGCTGCAGTCTGGGTGAAGGCCCATCGGATCACGGCGTCCACGGCCTCGTGCGCGAACCCGGATCCCCAGTACTCGGGTAGGAATACCCGCGAGACTTCGAGTTCCCCCCGATCACGACTGAGATCGACGGACCCCATCACGTCATCAGTGTGCTGATCGGCCACGGCGAAGACACCCCAGCTTGCTCCCGCCGGTCCCTGTGCCAGGGCGGCCGCCGCATCGTCGGGCGACATCGGCCCACCCAGGTAGCGACGGACCTCACCGTCGGTTCGTAGCCGTAGAGCCGCGGGGCGATCCCCGTCGGTGAATGCTCGAAGGCGCAGGCGCTGCGTCAGCAACGGTTCGGTCAGCCACATCGCTCCCCCTTCGGCCCGGCGGCACACGATCGCGAAGGCTATGGCCGGCCGAGCAGCGGCGGGCCCGAGGCTGACTCGCGCAGCAAGCGGGCCTCGATGCCGGGTTGTGGCGGTGGCGTGCAAGCGCGTCGTACAGGCACGCTGGAAATGCAACGGCATGTGGATAGCTTCTGAGGCCCGTTGGGGCATCGGCACCCGCTGGCGCTGGCGACGGAGACGTGGCGCCCGGCTACACGCGTTGGGTGGTGCCGGGCCGAGACGACATCGCCGAAGAGGAGGCACCCATGACGATCCGGTTCCCGTCGGAGCTTGTGGGTGAGCGGGTGTTGCTGCGGCTTCCCCGTCTGGCCGACGCTGCCCCGTTGCACCACGCGGTGACCAAGCATGTCGAGGTGGCGCGCTACCTGACGTGGCGTCCCCATGAATCGGTCGAGGCGACCAGCTCGGTACTGGCCGACATCCAACGCTGGAATGAACGTGACGACGAGCAGACATGGCTCATCGTCCAGGACGACGCCCCCATCGGCATGCTGAGCTGCTGGGCCGAGGACGGGGCCATCGAGCTGGGGTTCTGCCTCGGCCCCGAGCACTGGGGACAGGG
>SKTG01000459.1 GCA_007118045.1 Nitriliruptoraceae bacterium | reverse complement strand
CTGCTGTGCCTACGCCACCACCGCCGCTTCGACCACGACGGCTGGACCCTGCACATCGAGGGCACCACCGTCACCTTCCACCGCACCCACCGGACCGACCAGCCCGACCAGACCGACCCGACCGGACGGCCCGACCAGCCCGACCGGCCCGGACGACCGCCAGACGGCGCCGGCGGCCACGATCCACCCGGCGACCGGGCACGAACCGGGCCCCGCGACCGGCCACCCGGTGGTACCGCTGGTCGCGACCGACGACGAGGCGGACCGGGCCGCCAACCCAGCGGTCCCGATGGATCTGACGATCGCCGCCGACCCGGCGACCCGAACCGCGCACCACCGTGACCGAGCACTGCCCTGCCATCCACACACGGCTCAGGTGACCGAGTGAGGCACCGGCGTACCTCTCGTCGCGGGAACGGCGAAGATCGCCAACCCGACGGCAACGCGGCGATCCCGGGGACGCGCCACCGTGCCTTGCCTCGAGCGACGGGTCGTCGCAGGGGGTCCGCAACCGGGACCAGGGGACCCCGACGGATCGACGAAGTCGTGGGAGGAGTCGGCCGATAAGCCGGATCCTGTCACCGCAGCCGGTCTCCCGACTGCGGGCGGCGACCATCTATCTGGGGCGTCGGTCACCCGACGCCTCGTGCGGCCTACCCGGGACCATGTCGGCGGGCCACCGTGGTCCCTGCTCGGCCTTGCTCCGGGTGGGGCTTGCCTAGCCGCGACGGTCACCCGTCGCGCTGGTGAGCTCTTACCTCACCGTTTCACCGTCACCCGGGGACGTGCCCCGGGCGGTCTGCTCTCTGTTGCGCTTTCCGCGTGTCTCCACGCCTGGGGGTTACCCAGCACCCTGCCCTGTGGAGTCCGGACTTTCCTCACCACACCGTGTCGACGACCGGTGCGGCGCGGCCGCCTGGCCGACTCCTCCCAGAGCACCAGCGTACGGCATCCCGGTCGCCGTCCGCGGCCTGCACGCGACCGGCTCACTACGCTGAAACCGTCGGAGGTGTCGGTGTGCGCAGACTCAAACGTCCTCTCATCGTCGTGGCCAACCGTCTACCCGTCTCGCGTGGGCCGGACGGGTGGGAGGCGTCGGCGGGTGGGCTCGTCACGGCGCTGCGACCGGTCATCGAGGAGGTCGGCGGCGCCTGGATCGGCTACGACGACGACCCGGACGAGGTGCCAGCCCGGGTGGACGGCCTCGCCTGCGAGCTGCACCCGGTCAGTCTGAGCGAGGAGCAGTTCCACGGCTACTACCACGGTTTCGCCAACCGCACCCTGTGGCCGCTGTTCCACGACCTGGTCGTCGAACCCGTGATCGACCGGCGCTGGTGGCAGTCCTACGTGGAGGTCAACCGCCGCTTCGGCGAGGTGCTCGCGCGCGTGGTCAAGGAGACCGACGGTGAGCCGGTGCTGTGGATCCAGGACTACCACCTCATGATGCTGCCCGGCATCGCGCGGGGGCTCGTGCCGGAGGCGCCGATCGGCTTCTTCCTGCACATCCCGTTCCCGCCGCCGGAGCTCGTCGCTCGACTGCCCTGGCGCGATCAGCTGCTGCAGGGCCTGCTCGCGGCCGACGCGATCGGGTTCCACACGCGCCAGTACCGCGACAACTTCGTCCGCAGCGTGCAGCGGCTCTTCAGCGGGGTGACGGCGCTCGGAGACAAGCTGATCCTGCCGGACGGTCGCCAGGTCCGCGCCGTCGCCCACCCGATCTCCATCGACGTCGACGAGTTCTCCGAGCTGGCCGTGTCCGACGCCACCAACCAGGAGATGGAGGAGCTCTCCGAGCAGTTCGCCGGCCGCACCGTCTTCCTCGGGGTCGACCGGCTCGACTACACCAAGGGCATCCGGCACCGGCTGCAGTCGATCGAGCTGCTGCTGGAGCGGCGCCCGGAGCTGCGTGGCCAGCTCGCGTTCGTCCAGATCGCCGTGCCCTCGCGTGACGACGTCAAGGAGTACCGCGAGCTCCGCACCGAGGTGGAGACCGAGGTCGGCCGGATCAACGGCCGGTTCACCGAACCGGGTCACGACGTGCCGGTGCACTACCTCTACCGCGGGGTCCCGCGCGAGAGCCTCGCCGCCTACTACCGGCTCGCGGACGTGATGTGCGTGACGCCGCTCAAGGACGGCATGAACCTGGTGGCGAAGGAGTTCGTCACGGTGCAGGCCGCCGCGGAGGGTGCCGGCGTGCTGCTGCTCAGCGAGTTCTGCGGCACCGCCCAGGAGTTCGGTGACGACGCCGTTCGCACCAACCCCTTCGACGTCGAGGGACAGAGCTACCTGATGGAGTCGGCGCTGGAGCTCGACCACCTCGAGCGTGCCGCTCGCATGCGCCGCATGGCCGGCTCGGTCCGCGACGCGGACGTCTACCGGTGGGTCAGCGACGAGCTCGCGGGCATCGAGCCGGGGAGCCGTGGGCCGTGACCGACATGTCCGACAGCTTGCCGCTGGACGACCCCTCCGGCCTGGCCGGGCGGCTCGGGCCGGCGACCGATCGCCTCGTCGTCCTGGATTTCGACGGGGTCCTGTCGCCGATCGTGGACCACTACGACCAGGCGGCGCCCGCGGACGGGGCGGTCGCCGCGCTGACGGCGCTCGCCGAGGTCACGACGGTCGCCGTGGTCTCCGGCCGCACCGTTGCCGACATCCGCCGGCGTCTGGGTGAGTTGGCCGTGACCGTGGCCGGCGGGCACGGGGCGGAACTCGTGCTTGCCGACGGCACGGACGACCCCCTGGTCGACCCGGCCACCCTCGCCGAGGCGCTCGATCGTGCCCAGGCCGACGTCGACGCGCTAGTCGGGGACGAGCCGGGCTGGTTCATCGAGCGCAAGGGCACCTCGCTCGCCGTTCACCACCGGCTCGCGCCGACCGAGAGCGTGGACACCCACCTGCCGAGGGTGCGCGCGATCCTCGAGCACCACACGGCGTCACCCCCGGGCTTCGCCGTGCTCGACGGCAAGGCGGTCGTCGAACTGCGACCGGCGGACGTCGACAAGGGCCGTGCGCTCGACCGCATCGCGGCGGACTCGGGCGCGTTGCGGCCGCTGATGCTGGGAGACGACGTCACCGACGAGGACGCCTTCCGGGTCGCGCGGGCACGGGGCGGGGACGCCGTGCTCGTCGCCGACGAACCCCGCCCCACGGCTGCGTCGCACCGGCTCTCCGATCCCGACGCGGTCGTGCGCTTCCTCGAGGCGCTCGCGGCCCCGGGAGGCTGACGTGTCACGCCCCACCGTCACCAGCCGGGTGCGTGAGAGCCTGGTCGGCGCCGCGGCCGCCCTCGCCTCCGACGGGGTGCGCTTCGTCGTGCTCGGCGCCGGGTTGGTCGTCACCGTGGCCCTGCACGGCCTGCTCGGCGACGAACGCGTCGCGTGGGGGGCCGTGCCCCTGGTGCTGCTCGCCGGCCTCGCCGGCGGCCGCCGGTCACCAGTGATCGTGGGCGCGGTCGCCGCGGTGGCCCACCTCGGCGTGGACCTCCTGCTTGGGGTCAACGAACGCGACCTGCTGGGCTTGATCGTGCGCTCCCTGGTGCTGCCGGGCGTCGCCCTCGTCGGGATGGCTGGCCAGCAGCTCGAACGACAGCGTGGCCAGGCGATGCACCGCTCGGTCACCGAGGACCCCGTGACGGGGCTGTTGAACGTGCGGGCGTTCTACGACGTCCTCGGTCGCCTCCGCGCGAGCGACCAGGGCTTCACGATCCTGCTCGCCGACATCCGCGGGATGCGGGCGCTCAACGAGCGCTACGGACACCCCACGGGGACGGAGGCGATGCGGGCCCTCGCACACGTGCTCCGGCGCGAGACCGGGCCAGACGTCCTCGCGTCACGCCTCGGCAGCGACGAGGTCGCGATCGCCCTGGTCGGCGACGACCGCGCTCGCACGCGGGCGATGATCGACGGCATCATCCAGCGCTTACACGAAGAGCAGGTGTGGTTGCCCGACGGTGAGCGCTTCGAGGTCCACGCCGCGTACGGCATCGCCCGGTTCCCCGAGGACGGCAACGACGAGGTCGCGGTCCTACGGGCAGCGGACCGTGCCAAGGAACGCGCCAAGATCGCCGGGATGGACAAGGTGGGGACGGCCGAGGGCGACGTGCTCTGAGCGTCCCGGTGGCGTCACGCCGGCACGACCAGCAGCCGCCGGCACTCGGGGCAGCTCGTCAGTGGCGGCCCGGCGAGCAGATCACCCACGTCGGCCCGCGACAGCTCGATGCGACACGCCGTGCACGTGTTGCCCTCGAGCTGTCCCACCGCCGCGCCGCCCGTGCGAGCCGCCACCTGCTCGTAGCGCTCGAGCAGTTCGTCCGGCAGCTGCACGCTCTGACGAGTCCGGGTCGCGTCGAGCTCCGCGAGTTCGACGAGCAACCCCTTGGCGGCGTCGTCGCGCTCCGTCGTGAGCTCTCCGACCCGGTCGCGCGTCATCTCGGCGGCCTCGTCGAGGCCGGCCGCCTGTTCCTCGAGGGCCTCGACCTGCTCCATGACCGTGAGCAGCTGCTCCTCGTGGTCGTTGATGCGCCGATCGGTCGTGTCGACCTCGGCCTCGACCGCCTTCAGCTCGCGGGCGTTCGCGACGCTGCCGTCGTAGAGCCGTGAGCGCTCGGCGTCACGCCGCTCGACGAGCACGCTGACCTCGCGTTCCAGTTGGCGCTGCTGTGCGCCGACGCGGTCGAGCTCGATCCGGATGTCGTCGTGCTCGCGCTCGAGCTCGGTCACGCGGGCGCTCGCCGCGTCGAGCTGCTGCTGCTCCGGGAGGTCGTTCAACTGGTGACGCAGCTTGCGGATACGGCTGTCCGTGGCCTGTAGCTGGAGCAACAGGTCCAGCTGCTCCGGCGTCGGGTCGGCCACGCCTCACCTCCACGGGACGGTCACGACCCCCGACGCTACCACCGGTGCCTCGAGCCCCCGTTCGCCGGCGGCAGCCCGCAGACGTTCGATCCAGGCCGGCATGGCCGCCACTTCGGTGGCGTGGTGGCCGGCGTCGATCAACGACAGGCCCTGCTCCAGCGCGTCGAGCGTCACGTGGTGGCGCAGGTCCCCCGTCACGAACAGGTCGACGCCGGCACCGAGGGCCGCCCCGATCAGCGCGTCCCCGGCGCCTCCGACCACCGCAACGTCCGTGATCGAGCGCTCCGGGTCCCCGGCGACGCGCAGGTGCGGCGCCGGCAGGTCGTCGCGGATGCTCGCGGCCACCGCGTGCAGCGGCTGCGGCTCGGGGAGCCGGCCCACCACCCCGAACCCGACGGTGGCGCCGTCGAGCAACGGCACCAGGTCGTAGGCCACCTCGTCGTAGGGGTGCGAGGCGAGCAGGGCGCGCACGACGTCGCCGGTGCGCGAGGTGGGCAGCTCCACCTCCAGACGCAGCTCGTCCTCCTCGGCGTCCTCGCCGATGCCCTCCCCGCTGTACGGGTCGCTGCCGGGGAGGGGCCGGAACGTCCCCGTGCCGGCGACCCGGAAGGTGCAGCGTTCGTAGTCACCGATGCGGCCGGCGCCGGCAGCAGCGACACCGTCGATGACCGCCGCCACCGCCTCCGGGGGCGTGAAGACGACGAGCTTGCAGCGACCACCCTCGCGGACCCCGTTGGTCAACGGCCGGCGCTGCGTCAGGCCGAGGACCTCGGCGACGGGATCCGAGGTCCCCGCTCCGTCCCGCGCCACATCGAGGTTGGTGTGCGCGGCGGCGACCGCCACGCCGGCCCGGGCGGCCG
>SKTG01000225.1 GCA_007118045.1 Nitriliruptoraceae bacterium | reverse complement strand
TCGACGACCACGGCGTCCTCGATCCAGCGACCCCGGACGCCGACCTCGAGCACGACCTCCAGATCGTCGGGTCCCGGCACGTAACGGGGTGGTTCGAGCTCGGCCGGTGCGGGCACCGTCACCGGCCAGTCGGTGACCTCGAGGGCGGCCACGCGGTCGAGCCGGAAGACCCGTCGTTGCCCCGCCCCGTGGTCGTGGCCCTGCAGGTACCAGCTGCCGTCCACGACGTGCAGCGCCCACGGGTCGACCTCGCGGTCGGCCGGCTGGCTGTCGACGCGGCCCTGGTAGGCGAGCCGGCAGACCCGGCCGTCGCGGACGGCCCGACGCAGCTCGCCGAGCGTCGCGGGGCCGGAGACCTCCGCCACGTCGGCGGCGGCCTCCGGGATACCGAGGGCAGCGCGGACCTTGGCGACCGCCGAGCGCAGGGCGGGCAGCTCGTCACCGAGCACCTCGGCGACGGCGTCCAGGGTCAGCACCAGCCGCAGGGCCTCGCGAGGGGTCGGTCGCAGCGGACGCTTGAGCTCGTCCGCCATGGTGACCACGATCCGGTCCCCGACCGTGGAGACGTCGAACAGGTCGCCGCCACCGAGCCCCGGCAGGCCGCAGAAGTCGAGGTGCTCGAGATCCGCGCGCAGGACCCGCTCGCTGACGCCGAAGGTCTCCGCCACCTCCGCGAGGCTGGCCCCCGGCCGTTCCAGCAACCACGGCACGAGGGTGAGCATGCGGGCGACGTCCTCGGGGGCGCTCACGGTGCGTCCGTCCCCGCGGTGGCGGCCACGGTCCGCAGCGCCTCGACGACCGAGCGGCGCAGTTCCGGTGGCGCGAGGACCTCGACGTCAGCGCCGAGCCCGAGCACCCAGGAGCGGTCACGGACCGGGTGCAGCCCGTCCAGCTCCCAGATCGGCCACCCGTCGTCCGTCCGCCGCCCGGTGTCGCGACCGCCACGCAGCTCGATCGTCCACGTCGCGTACGGGGACACCGCGAGCTCGACGGTCACGCCCGCGAACTCGGGGCCGCGGACGGCCGCCGCCACGTCGAGGTCCGATGGCAGCTCGAACGCGCCGGGGGGCCCGACCGGCTCGGGGCGGTCCTGCATGCGGTCGAGCCGGAAGGCGCGGACGGCGTCGCGGTCGTGGTCGCGTCCCACCAGGTACCAGGCGGCACGCCGCTGGACGACGCCGTAGGCGTCGACCGTGCGTGAGCCCGTGGTGCCGTCGGCGGTCCGGTAGCGGAAGCGGACGGGCACGCGCTGCAGCACCAGCTCGGCGACGTCCTCGACCGCTTCCGGCTCGAGCTCGACCCTGGTGGCCGCCGCCGCGGACAGCTCGGCTGGGTCGGGTGCGCGCGCGGCGAGCTTCGCGAGCGCGAGGGGGGTGCCCTCCGCACCGGTGACGCGCACCGCGAGCGCCAGCGCCGCGACCTCCTCCCCCGTGAGGTCGACGTCCGGCAGCTCGTAGGCGTCGCGCGGGACGAGGTAGCCCTGCTCCTCGCCGTGCACGAGCGTGCGGGTCTCCACCGGCACACCCAGGCGGCGCAGGTCGTCCTTGTCCCGTTCGAACATCCGTCGCCCCGAGGCGGGGTCCGCGGTGCGGTAGTACCCGGTGCGGCGCCTGATCTCGCCCAGGCTCATCGGCGCACGCGCCTCCAGCAGCGCGACCGTGAGGTTCACCAACCGTTCGACCTTCGCCGTCACGTCGGGCTCCTCGTGGTGCGGTGCGCGCGGGAGCGTAGGCGAGCGGTCGGCGTGGGCTCGGACCCTGGCGCGAGCGTCCTCGGGGCCGAGGCTGCGTCACATCGCGCTGATCAACCGGTCCACGCGTTCGTCCTCGGCGCGGAAGGGGTCCTTGCACAGCACGGTGCGCTGAGCCTGGTCGTTGAGCTTGAGATGCACCCAGTCGACGGTGTAGTCGCGGCGCTTCTCCTTGGCCGCCCGGATGAAGCGTCCACGCAGGGCCGCGCGCGTCGTGGCCGGTGGCTCGGTCATGGCCAGGGCAACCTCGTCGGGGTCCAAGAGCGTCTGCATCCGGCCCTGCCGCACCAGCAGGTGGTAGAGCCCCCGGTCCCGCACGACGTCGTGGTAGGCGAGGTCGAGCAGCTGCACCCTCGGGTGCCCGAGCGGCAGGTCGTGCTTGGACCGGTACGAGGCGACCAGCTGGTACTTCGCGACCCAGTCGAGCTGTCGCCCCAGGGCCATGGGGTCGGAGCCGAGGTGTTCGAGCACGTGGCGCCACTCCGCGACCACGCGCTTGGCCTCGTCGTCGCCCTGGTGCGTGGTCTCCACGTACCGCTCGACCCGCTCCAGGTAGGCCTGTTGGATCTCCAGCGCGCTCATCTCGCGGCCGCTGGCCAGGCGGATCCGGCGCGTGCCGGTGATGTCGTGGCTGATCTCCCGGATCGCCCGGATCGGGTTGTCCAGGGACAGGTCCCGCATCACCGCCTGTTCCTCGAGCATGCGCAGCACGAGGTCGCACGTGGCGATCTTCAGCCAGGCGGTGTACTCGCTCATGTTCGAGTCACCCACGATCACGTGGAGCCGGCGGAACCGCTCCGCGTCCGCGTGCGGCTCGTCGCGGGTGTTGATGATCGGACGGGAACGGGTCGTGGCCGAGGAGACCCCCTCCCAGATGTGCTCGGCGCGCTGGGCGAGGGAGAAGATCGCGCCCCGAGGCGTCTGCAGGACCTTGCCGGCCCCCGCGAACACCTGCCGGGTCACCAGGAACGGGATCAGGGCCTCGGCCAGCCGTTGGAACTCGCCGACCCGGGCGACGAGGTAGTTCTCGTGGCAGCCGTAGGAGTTGCCTGCGGAGTCGGTGTTGTTCTTGAACAGGCTGATCCGCCCGGAGATGCCCTCCTCGGCCAGACGCTGCTCCGCCGCGAGCACAAGCTCCTCGACGATCCGCTCCCCGGCGCGGTCGTGCACCACCGCCTGGTGGGGCGAGTCGCACTCGGGCGTCGCGTACTCGGGATGCGATCCCACGTCGAGGTAGAGGCGCGCACCGTTCTCGAGGAAGACGTTCGAGGACCGCCCCCAGGAGACGACCCGGCGGAACAGGTATCGGGCGACCTCGTCCGGGCTCAGGCGCCGCTGCCCCTCGAACGTGCAGGTGACGCCGTACTCGTTCTCGATACCGAAGATCCTGCGGCGCACGCGGCCCCTCCCGTCCCGACGAACGCCGCCGGGACGACGATGATGCCCCATCGGCGGCCCGGCTGCGCGCACGCACCGTCGTCCGTCGGCTCGCCGCGACGTCAGCCGTCCAGGACCGCCCGGAGCTGCTCGCCGCGCAGGCGGAAGAAGCGGCGCCGCGAGCGGCCCGCGTCCAGACCCGAGACCTCCAGCACCTGCGGCCCGATCTCGCGACCGCTGGTCTCGCCCAGCGCCCCCACGGCCACACGCACGGCCTCGTCCCGGCTCATGCCGGCCTGCCAGCGACGGCCCAGCGCCGCGGTCAGCGGCTCGGTCTCCCCGCCGATGGCCACGAAGCGCTTCTCGTCGACGATGGAGCCGTCGTAGAGGATGTGGAACAGCTCCAGGCCCGGGTCGCGGCCTGCCTCGGCCCCGCGATCGTCCACCTGAGCGATCAGCAGCTCGACCTCGAACGGCTTGGAATCCCCCATGAAGCTGGCACCGAGCGCCTGGGAGTAGGCGTTGGCCAGCGGCTTGGCCGTGACGTCCTCGCGCGCGTACTGGTACCCCTTCACGTCCGCGAGGCGGATGCCGGCGACCCGCAGCGACTCGAACTCGTTGTAGCGACCCACGGCGGCGAACGCGATGCGGTCGTAGATCTCCGAGGTCTTGTGCAACGACCCGGACGGGTTCTCGCCGGCGAAGACGACCCCGTCCGCGTACTCCACCGCGACGAGCGCGCGGCCGCGGGCGATGCCCTTCCGGGCGTACTCCGCCCGGTCCTTCATCAGCTGTTCGGGGGCGACGTAGAAGTTGGCCGACACGTGCTGCTCCTCCGGGAGGCTCGCCGCCGCGTCTCGGGTCGACGCGGGGGCGTTGGGTCGAAGATGTCGCGGTGATCGGGGTCGAAGATGCTGCGGTGATGGCGACGAAGGTGGTGCGGTGATCGGGCGCGACGGTGCTCGGTCGCTCAGCGGCGGCGGTCCGCCACGACGGCGTCGACGTGGCTGGCCACCTCCTCGTCGTCGAGCTCGCGGTACCCCTCGTCGTCGATCACGGCGACGATCGGGTAGACGCGACGGATCAGGTCGGGACCCCCGGTGGCGCTGTCCTCCTCGGCCGCGTCGTAGAGCGCCTCGATCGCGGTCCGGACGGCCGTCGAGGCTTCGCCCTCGGGGTCGGCGAGCCGTTTGAGGGTCGCCCGGGCCGCCAGGGAGCCGCTACCGGTGGCCGCCTGCTCCGTGGCGACGTAGCGACCGCCGGCGGGGTCGTACTCGAAGATCCGTCCGACGCGGGTCCGCGGGTCGACGCCCGCGAAGAGGGGCACCACCACCAGCCCCTGCATGGCCATCGGCAGGTGCGCTCGGACCATGCCCGCGAGCTTGGTGGACTTGCCCTCCAGGGACAGCGGCTCACCCTCGACCTTCTCGTAGTGCTCGAGCTCGGTCGCGAACACCTTCGCGAGCTCCATCGCCGGGCCCGCCGCGCCGGAGACGGCGATCGCGGAGCTCTGGTCGGCCGGGAAGACCTTGCGCATGTCACCGCGCGAGATCTGGTTGCCGGCGGTCGCCCGCCGGTCGCCGGCCATCACGACCCCGCCCCGAGCGACCACGGCGAGCACCGTCGTGCCCTCCGCCACCAGTCCGCGCAGCTCCGGAGGGAGGGTCCCGCTGGCGAGCAGTGGGGGCACCGCCTCCGGGGCCGTGCGCCGCAACGTCTCGAAGAACGACGAACCCTGCACGTCGAACGGGCTCGGGAACGCGGTTCGCAGCTGCTCGTCACGGACGGTCACGCGACACCTCCTCGATCATCCCCGAGGGTAGGGCCGAACACCGGCCGCGGTGGTCACGGCAGGTCCGTGCCCGTGTCCGAGGCGGGGGTCCGCTCGCGGGTACGGCCCGGACGGGCCGGCTGGGACGCGCGACCTCCGACGGAGCCGGCCCGGGCCTTCCTCCCCTGGCGTGGCCCCGGGCGGGAGGGGACGCTCGGTGGGACGGCAGACGTCCGCCGGAGTTGCAGAGCGTCGGCCTGGGCGCCATGTCCGGCCCGCCCGTCGCGGAACGGACCCGGCCCGCCGGGCGAGCTGTCGGCCCCGACCCGGAGGTCCGAGCATGCGTGGCTTCGAGCCGAGCGAAGAGATCCGTGCGCTCCGCAAGAGCGTCCGTCGCTTCGTCGACGAGGAGGTGCTCCCCGTCGAAGCGGTGGCGCTCGAACCCGACGAGATCGGTCTCCTTCACGACCTGATGGCCCGCGCGAAGCGGGCGGGTCTGTGGGCGATGGGCCACCCCTCGGACCTCGGCGGCGGTGGGCTCGACTTCCTCGACTACGCCCACGTCAACGAGGTCATCGGGCGATCCGCCCCCGCCGCGGCTGCCCTCGGCACGCACACGTTGCAGGACGCGCTCATGCTGCAGCGGTTCGCGACCGACGAGCAACGTCGCCGCTGGCTGGATCCACTGGTGGCCGGGGAGATCTTCATCGGCATGGCCATGACCGAGCCGGAGGTCGCCGGCTCGGATCCCAAGACCATGCGAGCCTCGGCGGTCCGCGACGGCGACGGCTGGGAGCTGCGAGCGCACAAGTGGTTCGTCTCGTGGGCGGACC
>SKTG01000359.1 GCA_007118045.1 Nitriliruptoraceae bacterium | reverse complement strand
CCGCGCCGCTGCCCGCGTCCCCTCGCCGGTTCACGGCCGGTACACCCCCGGCGATTCCCGGGGCTCCCCGGTGACCTCCTCTGGGCGACTCGGACCGCAGGGCAGTGCGCCCGGAGACGATGGATCCCCCACCGGCCTCGCTGCCGTGACGTCCGGCCACCGCCGCCCGACGGCCGGCGCCGTCGGGTACCGGCGTCGACGGCCCGTCAGCGCATGCGGAGGACCACGGGGGACGAGACGGCCCCGGGACTCCCCTCCTAGAACGGCAGTTCGTCCCCCGACCGTCCCGTCGTGCTCGCTTCCGGCTTCGTCCCGGCCGACGGTTGCGACGTGAGCCTCCGTGGCGTGACACCCGCACGCGGGCCGTCCCGCGTCCCCGTTCCGGAGGCGACGGCCACGCTGCTCCCGTCACGCTCGGGTCCGGCCGCGGCCCCCGTGGGTCCGCCGTTCCCGGCGCCCGGGGACCTGGCGTTCGAGGGGGGGCGGCAGACGGCTGGCGCGCCGCGCGAGCGTGGTCCACGTGCGGTTCCGGCGGGAGAGCCGGTAGGTACCGTCGCGGTCGAGACGCTGCGCCCAGCCCCGCCGGTGCACGACGCTGTGATGCCTGCGACAGAGCAGGACGAGGTTGCCGAGTGCATGATCGTCGCCGGTCGCCCGCGGCGAGACGTGGTGGACGTCGCACCAGCTGGCTGGAGCCCGACAGCCGGGGAAGCGACAGCCTCCGTCCCGTGCCACCACGGCACGGCGGGTGGCGGCGGTGACCTCCGGGCTGTAGCGCTGCGCGGCGATCAGGTCGGTGCCGCGCCGGATGACGACGTCGTAGGCCGCATCGCAAGCCAGACGGTCGATGGCCCGGCGGACCACCCGAGGAGGTCGGGAGGCGGTCGACTGCTGGATCGTCCCCGCGCTCGTGTCGGTCACCCGGTCGGCGTCGACCACGACCTGGAAGCGGACCGGAGCCCCGGCGGTCCTCCCCGCGTCCCGGCGACCGCAGAGCCGGACCAGCGCGTCGGCCAACTGCCGGGCGCGTGATCTGGGGACCCGGGGGTCGGCGGACCGGGGCATGCCGGTGGCGTCGTCACCCGGGCTCGGCTCGGCGAGCGGCGTGTCCGCCTCCTCGTCCAGGCGGGCGACGACCGTGGCGAAGCCCTCCGTGTCCAGGTCACCGAAGAGCGTCCCGCCGCCCTCGAGGCGGGGGCTGATCACGAGCAGCCGGCCGTCCGGTTCCCGGTCGGCACGATCCTGGACCCGGGCGGCGGGCTCGTGCTGCGCGATCGCATCGTCGATGGCTGCGAGCCGACCGTCGGTGTCCAGCGCTGCCAGGCGTTGCGCGTGCTGTCCCAGATGGTCGTCGAGAGCCTCGCGCGCGGCCCGATCCAGGGAGCGGACACCTCGGCTCAGCGCGCGGACATGGCCCCAGGACAGGACACCCCGTTCGAACAGCGATCCGGCAACCGGCATCCGCGAGAGCACGTCGGCCGCAGCCATGACGGCATCCACGTCACCGCGGGTCGCGCCGGTGTGCAGGCGGAGTGCCGCTTCGACGCTCATGCCCTCCTCGCGCGCCGCTTGCGAGCCATCGAGGCGCCGGGCGTGTCCGACAGCGAGTGCGGTCAAGCGGTCGATCTCACGCATGGCCGCCACCAGCTCACCGAGTTCGCCGTCGACGTCACCCTCGCCGGTCGAACGCGACGGGGCCGGGGGCGGAACATCCACCGAGGCCGCCTCCTCGAGCGACGGATCCCGGGCCGTCACAGCCCTGGACGTCACATCCCGGGCCGTGGCCGCCGCACCCGATGACGGGCGTCCGGCGGGCGTGACCTCGAACGGTGCGGTGGTCTCCCGAGCGAGGCGGACGTCGAGCGCCGATCGGGGCCGGCTGGCTGTACAGGTCGTGGTCATACACGGAGTATCGCGGAAACCTGTGACAGGTCGCCGATGGATGTGAAATGGCCTGTGGACGGAAGCTCGATGGCCCGCCGAGGTGCGAGGGCACCGCCGAAGTGCGAGGGCACCGCCGAAGTGCGAGGGATCGCCCAGGGCCGCGGCAGACGAGCAGAGAGCCTCGAGGGGGCTACCGCCCGATCCGTGAGGCCGCCAGGGCGTAACCGGCGGCCGACCAGCCGGGGACGCCGTGGACGGCACCACCAGGGAAGGTGGAGGCGCTGCCGAGCCACAGACCGTGGATCGGGGTGGCGTAGGGCACGAGCGCCGGCAGTGGCCGGAACACGGTCTGGTCCAGCCGGTAGGTGCCGCCCCCGACATCACCCCCGACCAGGTTCTCGTTCGCCCGCTCGAGGTCGGCGGGGCCCTGGAGGGCCCGGGCGAGGATGCGGTCGCGGAAGCCGGGAGCGAACCGTTCGACCTGGTCGGTCATGCGTCCGGCGTGTGCGGCAACAGCCTCCTCCCCGGCGACGGCGGCAGGGACGCGCGTGTAGGCCCAGGCGGTGTGCTTCCCGGCCGGCGCCCGGGAGGGGTCGGCCACGCTCTGCTGACCGAACAGCAGGAAGGGGCGTTCGGGGATCACGCCACGCCGGACCGCCGTGGTCTGCGCGGTCACGGCCGCCGCCTCACCGCCGACGTGCACCGTGCCGGCGGCGCGTGCGGGCGGCGCGGTCCACGGTGTGGGGCCGTCGAGCGCCCAGTCGACCTTCACGGTGCGGGGGCCGTGACGGAACCGCGCGAGCCGGTCGCGGTAGCGGGTGGGCATCGCCTCCCCCACCAGTCCCAGCATCGCGTGGGGGCCGGTGTCACAGATCACGACCGGAGCGCGCCAGCGATGCCCGTCCGAGGTGAGGACGCCCGCGACCCGGCCCCGGGCGGTCACGATCCGCTCGACCCGCGTCCCCAGCCGGACACGCCCGCCGAGGCTCGCGAGGTAGCCGGCGAGCGCTCCGGAGAGCCCGCTGGCACCACCGCGCGGGCTGGGCCACCCGACGGCGTGGCCGAGGAGCTGCAGGTAGGCACCCGCGATCGCCGACCCCGATTCCTCGGCGGCGACGTCGCCGTGCAGCACGGAGCCGTACAACCACGCCTTGGCGTGCTCGCCCTCGAAGAGGTCGTCCGCCAGCTGCTCCGCGGAGGTGAGGAGCAGGCGGGCGAACTCCAGGGTGCCCTCGACACCGAGCGAGGCGGCCAGCCGGAGACCACCCACCGCCGGAGGGAACCCGCCGAGGACGGTCGCCCGCAGCGAGGGGAAGACGTCGAGGTAGCGACGAGCCCAGCCGGCCCACGCCGTCCCGTCCCCCGGATGCAGCTCGTCGAGCGAGGCGGCCGTCCGCTCCAGATCGCGGTACAGCGCTCCGGCCCGCCCGTCGGGCATCGGGTGGGCCATGGCGACCTCGGGCTGGACCCACTCGAGCCCGTGGCGGTCGAGCGGCAGACGAGCGAAGACCGGTGACGCCGCTCCCGCGGGGTACACGGCGCTGAACGTGTCGGAGACGAACCCCGGCAGGGTCAGCTCCTGGCTGACGACCGCGCCGCCGACGCGCGGCTGCGTCTCGAACACCACGACGTCACGACCGGCGCGGGCGAGGCGGATCGCCGCCGCCAGACCGTTCGGGCCCGAGCCCACCACGACGGCATCGACACGATCCGGCGGGATCCGCTCGCCGAGCGGGCGCCGCGTCCCCTCGGACACCACTGGCCCCGGCCCGACCGACCCCGCCACGACCCCGTCCGGCCCGACCGGCTCCGGCCCGACCGACTCCGCCCCGTCGGCCCCCGGCACGACCCCGTCCGGGCTCACGCCGGCTCCGCGGCGGTCCCGCCCGCTGCCGGGTCGAGGTAACGACGCCGTACCTGGTCGCCGAGCTGGTGCAGCATCGACTGCTCCGGGCCCGCCATACCCCAGAAGGCGTGTTGCGACCACTGGCCGACACGGCTGTACATCTCGGCCAGGGGCCAGCTCATCGGATCCCAGGTGCCGGCGGCGCGGACGTAGTCGCGACCGTCCGCCGAGTAGACCAGCAGCCGGTTCTTGGCCTCGCCCATGAAGTGGCCCTGGTGGGTCATGAGATCGAAGCCGGCGTGGACGTCCGCATCGTCCGGCAGAGGGGACTGCTCGTGGGGCCTGGAGGCGAACCCACGGCGCAGCGCATCCACCCAGGCATCGCGGGCGGCCGGTTCGGCAGCGGTGACGAGGTTCTCGACGGTGACGTACGCGCGCGTGAAGACGGGGGTCCGTGGGCTCGGGAAGCCGACCACCTCGATCTCGAACGTCTGACCGTCGAGACCCCCTCGGCGAAGCGGTGTGAACCGACCCAGCTCGCTCGCGTAGTCGGGCCAGTGCTCGACGTCGAGGAGGGCCCGGATGGTCGCCGCCGCATCGGGCAGCTCCACGGGCGGGTAGGTGTGCCAGACCTGCTCGGGCTCCGGTCGGCGTGGCGGTGACAACGGGCCCGGCTGAGCGCGTCGCAGCCTCACCTCGGGGTCGTGGCCCTCCTTGGCCTCCACCGAGGGGAAGACGATGCCCCAGCCGGCCCGGTTCCAGTCGAGCGCCGCGCTGGGGAACCAGTGCCCGAACAGACGCTCGCCCCCCGAGAGCAGCGAGTCGCGGTCGAGGGTGCCGGTCCGACCACCGGAGCCCCGCAGGCGTGCGGTGCCGAAGGCGTCGTGGAAGCGCAGGACGTCGCGCGCACCCAGGCGGCGGGTTCCGTGCTCGTGCCAGTAGGTGGTGACGATCGCGAACGCCAGCCGCAGGTCGTCGAGGTCGCGGTTCGGAGGTTGCTTCGCGTAGTAGGCCGCGTTGAGGAAGTCGGTGATCCAGGCGGCCGCGCTGGGGGCAGCCAGCGTCGAGCCGGCGAGGCTGGCGGTCGAGGTCACACCGCTGCCCCGGAGCCGGTCGGCGAGCACGCCGGCGCCGGCGCCGGCAACGGCGGCGAGGAGGTGGGTGACGGCCATCGAGGGGTCCTCGGTCGGGAACGGGCCGGGCGGGTGCACGAGCATCGCTGCCGGGGCCCGGCTAGCGGGGACGGTGTGCGGCGAGCGACGTGACGTCCGACGTGGGTTCGGGACGAGCAGGACGCCGGCCTGCCCGCTCGGAGGTGCCCAGCTCTACCCGGCGTCGTGTCAGCTGGCAAGGCCGGCCACGGGCTCAGCCGCCCGGTCGGTCACGGACCTCGGGGTCACCTGCCTCGAGGCGGTGCGCGACCGGGGTGGCACCGAGGAAGCCGACCAGGTCGTCGACCCCTTCCACGGGCACCACGACCTCGAGGGCCACGTCGTCGGGGCCGTGGCGCGCCGACGCCACCTCGGAGTCGTACCGGCGGGCCCAGGCGCGCAGGCGGTTCTCGAGCTGCCCGGCGTCGGCATGACCCGTCCGGATCGTGAGCACATGGACCCAGGCACGGGAGCGGCGCTCGGCGACCCGGACCGCGTCGGCGACCGCCCCGCCGTAGGCCCGGACCAGTCCTCCGGAGCCCAGCAGGGTGCCGCCGAAGTAGCGGGTGACGACGGCGACGACGTCCGTGAGTCGGGCGCCGGCGAGCGCGGCCAGCATGGGCGCACCGGCGGTGCCCCCTGGCTCGCCGTCGTCGTCGCCACGCCGCTGCTCACCATGGGCGCCGTGCACCGTCGCCACGCAGTGGTGCCGGGCGTCCGGGAACTCCTGCCTGATCGCCGCCACCACCTGCTCGGCGGCGGCGTCGTCCAACGCGGGTGCGAGCGTCGCGACGAAGCGGGAGCGGGTGACCTCACGTTCGGCACGCGCGGGTCCGGTGATGGTGTCCCACGGTTCGGCGGCGTCGACGGCGGGGCCTGACATCGGT
>SKTG01000249.1 GCA_007118045.1 Nitriliruptoraceae bacterium | reverse complement strand
GAGGTGTCGCGGTCCAGCCGGTGGACCACGCCCGGGCGGCGCTCGCCGCCGGCGGGCGCGAGCTCGTGACCGCCCGCGAGCAGCGCGTCCACCAGGGTGTCGTCGGCGTGGCCCGGTCCGGGGTGCACGACCAGGCCGGCGGGTTTGGCGACGACCACGATCTCGTCGTCCGCGTAGCGGATCGGTGGGACGGGCGGGGCGGCACCGGGGGCCGGAACGGCCGGCTCGTGCACCTCGACCCGCTCCCCCGCCCGGACCCGGTGCTGTTTGGCGACGATCCGGTCGTCCACGCGTATCTCGCCGCGCCCGATGCGCGCCGCGGCCTGGCTGCGCGAGACGTCGAGCCGGGCCGCCACCACCACGTCCAGGCGCGCGCCCGCGTCGTCGTCGGTGGTCGTGAAGCCGCTCACGGCGTCCCGTCCTCGTCGGGCGGACGCCGCTCGCTCGTGGGATCGGCGACGTGGCCCTCCCCGGCATCGGGGGCCGCGGCATCGTCGGGCGCCGCCCTCGACCCACCGGACGCGTCCTCGCCGTCGTGATCCGAGCCCACGGCTCCGGACGCCTCGACGGCGCGGGCGGCCCGACGCTCCTCGACCAGCAGCGCGACCACCAGCAGGACGAAGCCGACCGTGATCGCGCTGTCCGCGACGTTGAAGCGCGGGAAGCCGCCCCACGCGACGAAGTCGACCACCCACCCGTCGCCGAAGCCGCGGTCCGGCCCCCCCGGGCGGAACAGCCGGTCGAGGACGTTGCCGATCGCCCCGGAGAGCAGGAGACCGTAGGCGCTGGCCGCCAGCAGCGACGCGGTCCTCGGCAGGGCTCGGGCGACGAGGACGAGGACCAGGACGCTGACGACCAGGAAGATCCACGAGGGCGCCGGGACGCCGAAGGCGCCACCCGGGTTGTAGACCAGCTCCCAGCCGACGCCGGAGCCGAGCCACGGCACGAACGTGCCCGGGACGAGGAAGCGCTCGGCCAGCTCCTTGGTCGCCTGGTCGAGCACGACGAACGCGACGGTGATCAACGCACCGACGTGCACGGCGAGCGGATGCGGCCGCTCGGGAGGGAGGCCGGCGTCGTCCCGCCCCGAGGCAGCGCCCGAGGCCACGGGACTCAGCGACCCGTCTCGTCGCGACGCTTGCAGTCGAGGCACAGCCGTGCGTACGGCAGGGCCTCGAGCCGCTCGGGCTCGATGCGTTCGCCGCAGCGTTCGCACGTCCCGTAGGTGCCCGCGTCCATACGTCGCAGGGCGTCGTCGATCTGCAGCAGCAGCGACCGGGCGTGGTTGGACAGCGACTGAGCGGTCTCGCGCTCGAAGCTGGCCGACCCGGCGTCGGCCGGGTCGTCGTCGAACCCGCCCTCGCGCCAGTTGTTGACGTCCGCCTCGGCATCGAGGTCCGCGACCTGCTCGACGAGCGATGCCCGCTCCTCGTTGAGCCCCTCGCGGATCTGGCTCAGCTGCGTCTTCGTGAGTGCTTTTCGTTTCGTCATAGGGTCGCGGAACGTACCAGACGTCGGCCGCGCCGATCCCACCCGGAGCCCCCGCTCGGACGCCCCGGCGGTGGCCTGTGGTCAGGCCACCTCGCGCGCTGCGAGGGCCTCGGTCAGCAGCTCGGCGGCGTCTCGTACGCCCGCCTCGTAGGCCTCGGGATCGTCGAACAGGTACGCCTTGTCGAGCAGGTGGTGGACGTGCGCTGCCACGCTCGGCTCCATGTCGGGCTCCTCGACGGTTCGCACGGTTCTCGATCGGTCGGTGCGGTGGTCCCGGCGGCCGAGGACCGACCGGCACCGACGCTACGCCGCCCACGTGTCCGTCCCGTTACACGCCGATCACGATGCGCCGACCTCTGCCACCGCGGTCCTGGATCACGATGCGCCGACCTCCGGCCACCGCGGTCCTGGCCGCGCCTCGACCCGGCTCCGCCGCGCCGGACGACGACCGCGACGTCGCCGCGCCCCGGCCCCGCTCGCCGGGTCCGAGCGCGTGCCGTAGACTCGCCGGACGCACCGGCAACGGTGCAACGCGACGACGAGGACACGGCGCGGGAGCACCTCGACCTCGAGCGAGCCGGGACGGTGGAAGCCGGCGGTCGGGACCCGTGGTCATCACCTCAGCAGCGGCCACGCCGAAGCCGGCCCGGAGCCCCTCCGGATCCCGGTGCGTAGGCGCGGACGGTCCCCGCACGACACGCGGGCCGGCCGGGGCGACCCGGTGCCGGAAGCGCGAGCGGGCCGTCGCAGGTGCGGCGACCAACGAGGGTGGGACCGCGGTCCCCGGTCGATGGACCGGAGCGATCGTCCCTCGGGACCCGGCCACGACGCCGTCCCGAGCCGACGGCCCGACCGCAGCGAGCGAGCCCATGCCCGAGGCCACCCCACCGTCGCGGACCGTGACCGCCTGGCCGATCGCGCCGGCGCGTCCGGACCTGCCCGCGCTCGAGCGCGAGGTGCTCGACCTCTGGCGCGAGCACGACGTCTTCGCCGCGTCGGTGGCCCGTCGGGACGGCGCACCCGTCTGGACCTTCTACGAGGGACCGCCGACGGCCAACGGCCGCCCCGGTACCCATCACGTCGAGTCACGGGCCTTCAAGGACATCTTCCCGCGCTACCGGACGATGCGGGGCTACTCGGTCCGCCGCAAGGGGGGCTGGGACTGCCACGGGCTGCCGGTCGAGCTCGAGGTCGAGCGCGAGCTCGGGCTGGACTCGAAGCCCGACATCGAGGCGTACGGCATCGAGGCCTTCAACGCCCGCTGTCGCGAGTCCGTCCAGCGCTACGTCGGCGCATGGGAGGAGCTCACCGAACGCATCGGCTTCTGGGTCGACACCGAGGACGCCTACTGGACCATGGACCCGGGCTACGTCGACTCGCTGTGGTGGGCGCTCAAGCAGCTCTGGGACCGCGACCTGATCTTCGAGGACTTCCGCGTCGCTCCCTACTGCGCCCGCTGCGGCACGGGACTGTCCGACGCCGAGGTGGCCCAGGGCTACCAGCAGGTCGACGATCCGAGCATCACGGTGCGGTTCCCGCTGCGCGAGCCGATCCCCGGGGTCACCGACGAGGGGCCTCTGGCCGGCCGGGAGACCGCGCTGCTGATCTGGACGACGACCCCGTGGACGCTGTCGAACAACGCCGGGGTCGTGGTCGGCCCCGACGTGACCTACGAGCTCGTCGACACCGGTGACGAGCTGCTGGTCGTCGCGGCCGAACGCCGCGAGGCCGTCCTCGGCACGGACGGCGAGGTGGTCGACCGGCTGACGGCCGAGCAGCTGCGGGGCCTGCACTACACGGCGCCGTTCACCTTCACCGACTACGAAGGCGATCAGCGCTACGTGCTCGTGGACCCGTACGTGACCACCGGCGAGGGCACCGGCCTGGTCCACATCTCCCCCGGCTTCGGGATCGAGGACCACGCCATCGTCAAGCGCGAGGGCCTCGAGATCTTCATCCCCGTGGACCTGCAGGGCAGGTTCACCCACGGCCCGTGGACCGGCACCTTCGTCAAGGACGCCGACCCGCACATCATCGACTGGCTCGACGAGGCCGGCCTGCTGCTGCGCGCCGAGACGTACACGCACACCTACCCGTTCTGCTGGCGCTGCAAGCACCCGTTGCTCTACCTCGCGAAACCCTCCTGGTACATCGCGACGACCGCGATGCGCGATCAACTGCTGGCCAACAACGCCGGCATCGACTGGCACCCGGAACACATCCGGGACGGCCGCTTCGGCAACTGGCTGGAGAACAACGTCGACTGGGCGCTCTCGCGCGACCGCTACTGGGGGACGCCGCTGCCCTTCTGGCGCTGCTCGGAGTGCGACCACGTCGACGTGGTCGCCTCCCGGGCCGAGCTCTCGGAGCTGACGGGCGAGGACCACTCCGAGCTCGACCCGCACCGCCCCTACATCGACGAGGTGACGGTGCCGTGCACGGCCTGCGGGGCCACCTCCCACCGCGTCCCGGACGTCGCCGACACCTGGTTCGACTCCGGCGGGATGCCCTACGCGCAGTGGGGCTACCCGCACACGGGGCGGGAGGAGTTCGAACGCCACTACCCCGCCGACTTCATCTGTGAGGCCATCGACCAGACCCGCGGTTGGTTCTACACGTTGCTGGCAGAGTCGACGCTGTTGTTCGGCGACAGCTCGTACCGCACCTGCCTGTGCCTCGGCCACATCGTCGACGCCGACGGCCGCAAGATGTCCAAGTCGATCGGCAACGTGCTCGATCCGTGGGAGCTGATCGAGCGGCACGGCGCCGACGCCCTGCGCTGGCTGATGTTCGCCGAGGGCAACCCCTGGGTGAGCCGCCGTGTCGGTCACCAGCCGCTCGAGGACGTGGTGCGCCGCTTCGTGCTGACCCTGTGGAACACGCACGTCTTCTTCACGACCTACGCCGCGATCGATGCCTTCGACCTCGCCGACCCCGCACCGGAGGTCGCGGATCGTCCCGCCATCGACCGCTGGGTGTTGGCCGAGCTCGCGACCCTGGTCGACACGGTCGACGGCTCGCTGGACCGCTACGACGTCTCGACGGCCACGCGAGCCCTGGAGCGCTTCGTCGACGCCGTGTCGAACTGGTACGTGCGTCGCAACCGTCGCCGGTTCTGGAAGTCGGTCGCCGAGGACCCGGCGGACAAGCGATCCGCCTACCACACGCTGCACACCTGCCTGACCACGCTGGCGCAGCTGCTGGCACCGTTCACGCCGTTCCTGGCCGAGCGGCTGTGGCAGGACCTGATGGTCACCCCCGGCGACGGACGGGCCGCCACCTCGGTGCACCTGACCGACTTCCCCACGCCCGCGGCGGACTGGCGGGACGCGCCGCTGCAGCAGGCGATGGCCACGACGCGACGCATCGTCGAGCTGGGCCGCCAGGCCCGCAACGACAGCGCCGTCAAGGTGCGCCAGCCACTTGCCCGGGCCCTGGTCAGCGTGCCGGAGGGCGAACGCGACGGACTCGACGAGCTGTTGTCCGACGTGGCCGACGAGCTCAACCTGCACGAGGTCGAGCTCTCGGACGGCACCGGGGAGCTGATCGAACGCACCTGCAAGCCGAACTTCCGCGCGCTGGGTCCCGCCTTCCAGAAGCGTGCCCCGCAGGTGGCGGCCGCGATCGGAGCGCTGGACGGTGAGCAGGCCGACGCGCTCGCGGCGGCACTGACCGACGGTCCCTCCGAGCTCGAGGTGGACGGTGAGACGGTGACGATCACCCCGGAGATGGTCGAGGTCGTCGAGCGTCCGCGGACGGGCTGGGCGTTGGCCAGCGACGCGACCGCCTCGTTCGCGCTCGACACGGAGCTGACCCACGACCTCGAGGTCGAGGGCGCCGCCCGCGAGCTCGTCCGCGCGATCAACGACCAACGCAAGGCGGCTGGCCTGGCCCTGGACGACCGGATCGAGCTGATCGTCTCCGTCCAGCCGGAGGAGCTGGACGCCGCCCTCGCGGACGCGGGGCACTACGACACGGTGGCCCGGGACGTCCTCGCCTCGAGCGTGCAACGGGCCCCGGTCGCCGACGGCACGCCGATCGATCTCGGCGCGTTGGGTTCGGCGCTGGTGGCGATCCGAGCATGAGCGGCCGGTCGAGGTCGCAGTTCGGGGGCACGACGGCCACGTCGCGGCGAGCGAGGTCGCGGCGAGCGACGGCGGGGACGTCACGGCGAGCGACGACGGCGACGTCGCGAGCGGGCCGCACGTGAAGCGCCTGCTGCGGATGGGGCTGTTCGCCACGCTGCTCGCTGGCCTGGTGGGGGTCGGCCGCCAACGGGCCGAGGCGCTCGCGATCCGGCGAGGCGAGCTC
>SKTG01000064.1 GCA_007118045.1 Nitriliruptoraceae bacterium | reverse complement strand
GAAGGCACGGTAACGCCGCCGGTCGGCTTCGACGGAGATGGGTTCCGCTCGACTGTGGACAACGGCGATCACGGTCGGTACCCACCGAGAGTCCGAGCCTCGGACTCGGCGGGCATCGATGATGATCCGAACTCGCTGGCGCGCAACGACCGCACGGCAACCTCGCCCCGGAATGGTCGACCCAGCAGCTTCGTTGCCCGATATAGTTGCACCTACAACGGTGCGCCACTCCGGCCGTGAAGGAAGCGAGCGCCACGATGCAGTTCGGGATCTTCTCCGTCAGCGACATCACCCCCGATCCGACCACGGGGCGCACCCCGAGCGAGGCGGAGCGCATCGAGGCGGTCGTGACGATCGCACGCAAGGCCGAGGAGGTGGGCCTCGACGTCTTCGCACTGGGTGAGCACCACAACCCGCCGTTCTTCTCGTCCTCGCCGACGACGACGTTGGCGTTCATCGCGGCGCAGACCGAACGGCTGATCCTGTCCACGGCGACCACCCTGATAACCACGAACGACCCGGTGAAGATCGCCGAGGACTACGCGATGCTCCAGCATCTGGCTCGTGGTCGGGTCGATCTGATGATGGGCCGGGGCAACACCGGCCCGGTCTACCCCTGGTTCGGCTACGACATCCGCGAGAGCATGTCCCTCGCCTACGAGCACTACGCGTTGCTGCATCGGTTGTGGCGCGAGACGGAAGTGGACTGGGAGGGCAAGCACCGCACCCCGCTGCAGAACTTCACCGTCACGCCCCGGCCCCTGGACGGCGTGCCACCGTTCGTGTGGCACGGCTCGATCCGCTCGCCGGAGATCGCCGAACAGGCTGCCTACTACGGTGACGGGTTCTTCCACAACAACATCTTCTGGCCTATCCGCCACACCGAGCAGATGGTCGATCTCTACCGCCACCGCTTCGAGCACTACGGGCACGGCAGCGCGGACCAGGCGATCGTGGGGCTCGGCGGCCAGTTCTTCGCCCGTGAGAACTCGCAGGATGCGGTGCGTGAGTTCCGGCCCTACTTCGACGTCGCGCCGGTCTACGGGCACGGCCCCTCGCTGGAGGATTTCACCCGGCAGACCCCGCTGACCGTCGGCAGCCCACAACAGGTGATCGAACGCTATGCGGGCATGCGCGAGCACGTCGGCGATTACCAGCGGCAGCTGTTCCTGATCGACCACGCCGGGCTGCCACTGAAGACCGTGCTCGAACAGCTCGAGATCCTCGGTGGTGAGATCGTCCCCGCCCTGCGTCGTGAGTTCGCCACCGAGCGGCCTGCCTGGGTCCCGGACGCCCCTACCCACGCCACCCTTCTGGCGGCACGGACGCCGACCGAGCCAACGCTCACCGGAGGACGCCCATGACGGCACGAACTCTCGTGGTCGCGTCGGCCGGGCTGAGCCAGCCCTCGTCGACCAGCCTGCTCGCTGGCCGGCTCGCGGCCGCCGCGACCGAGGCCCTGGCTCGGCAGGGTTCGGAGGTGGACGTCACGACCGTCGAGCTGCGTGAGCACGCTCGCGATCTGACCGACAACCTGCTGACCTCGTTCGCCAGCGAGACGTTGCAGGAGGCCAAGGACGCCGTCGGGGGTGCCGACGGCGCCATCGCGGTCACGCCGATCTTCTCCGCGTCGTACAACGGGCTGTTCAAGACGTTCTTCGATCTTCTCGACGACGGCGCGCTGGCGGGTACGCCCGTGTTGCTCGGTGCCACCGCCGGGACCGCACGTCACTCGCTCGCGCTCGAGCACGCGATCCGGCCCCTGTTCTCCTACCTGCGTGCGACGACGTCCCCGACGGCGGTGTTCGCCGCTTCCGAGGACTGGGGCGCGGACCGCAGCATCGATGGCGGCCTGGCCGGCCGCATCGCTCGGGCCGCCGACGAGTTCGCCACACTGATCGCAAGCCACGAGACCGCCGCCACCCCCGACCCCTTCGCGACACCGACACCGTTCGAACAGCTCCTCGACGCCAGCTGATCGTCCGATGCCGGAGACGTGACCGCGTGGCGGTGCGGCCCCTGAGCGGCGAGTGTTCCTCGGCGGTGAGTGCCCTCGAGCGACGAGTGCCCTCGAGCGACGAGTGCTTCTCAGGCCTCGGTCCGCGTGGCAGGCGCGGTGTCCCCGCGGTTGGTGCCCCACCGCTGCGCCCAGACCTCCATGGCCTCGATGACGGGACGAAGATCCTGGCCGGCCTCCGTCAGCGAGTACTCCACCCGCGGCGGCAGCTCGCGGTAACGATGCCGGGTGACGATGCCGGCGTGCTCGAGCTCGCGCAGACGCTTGGTCAGCATCCGGTCCGACAGTCCCTCCGTGGCAGAGAGCAGGTCGGTGAAGCGTCGTGGGCCGTTCATCAGGGCCCACACGACGAAGGTGGTCCAGCGCCAACCCAGCAGTTCGAAAGCGGCCGCTCCCCGGCACGGGTCGGCCGTCCTGACGTCGTCCTCGCGCCCAGCGCTCATGCCGGGCAACGTACCGGATTCACCCATCAGACGCGGTTCAAACGTCGGTTTGCGCGATACTTCTTACTAGATAGTATCGATGCTTCCGTTTCGGAAGCCGAAGTACTCGGACCCGAGCGGCCCGGGCGGCGACGACGCCCCCGATCACCGGGCATGCCCCCGAACCCCCGAGCCAGACCCCGGACCCCGAGCCAGACCCCGGACCCCCGAGCCAGACCCCGAACCCCGGAACCAGGAGCATCCTGATGGCATCCAAGGCATGGCAGCTTCCCCTTCGACTCGTCGCGGGCGCGTTCATCCTCAACTCCGGCCTCGACAAGTGGGGGTTGAAGGGCGAGGCCGCGGAGGGCGTCCACGGGTTCGCGGCCGCCGGCCACCCCGAGCTCGAACAGGTCGACCCGGAGTCCTTCGCGACCGGCCTGAGCTCCGGTGAGATCGGCCTCGGTACCGCACTGCTGGCGCCGTTCGTGCCTGCATGGCTCGCCGGCGCCGGCCTCACCGCCTTCGGTCTGGGCCTCAACCGGCTGTACTGGAACGTGCCGGGCCTGCGTAGGTCGGGTGACGTTCGCCCCACGGAGGACGGGACCCCGATCGCCAAGGACGTCTGGCTGACCGGCATGGGCGTCGCGCTGATCGCCGGCGGGCTGGCTGAGCGTCGCCAGAACGCCGCGTGACCAGCGCCCTGCCGATGCGCGTGGTGCCCAGGTGATGCCCGAGGAACCGGGACCACCCGGGCCTCGGTGACCGGCTGGTCCTCAGCCGTTCGGTCCGACCTTCAGGCTTGGCGCTCCGTGCCGTATCCCGGCCTGGCCCTCGCGATCACATCAGGATCCGGCGGACGGCGTCCGAACCGCAGGACCCCGATCGCGATGGCAGCCCCCGTGACCAGGACCATCACGGTCAGCATCGGGAACGGGCCGAACTGGGCGATGATGGGGATGGACGCCGCGGTGATGAGCCCGCCGCCGAAGAACGGCTCGAACGCGAGCTGCTTGTAGCCGAAGGCTTCGTAGGCCGGCGTCTTGGTCTCCGGGTCGGCGACCTTCATGAGGATCAGCCCGGTGGCCGTGACGCCGAGCGATTGTCCGAGATCCCCGATCCCTCGTTCGAACCAGAACTCCGGGATCATGCGTCGTGCGAGCACGATGAAGGCCGACACGTTCCACAGGATGCCCCCCAGAGCCAGCAGCACGAACGGCACGAAGTTCTCGGCGATCACCTGGAGCGACAACGTGGCGAGCGCCGAGACGATCAGCAGGTCCAGCGCGAAACCCTGGATGCGCAGCATCATCTCGCGATCGACGAGCCCTTGGCGATCCAAGCGGTCGATGACCTTCTGGACGATGACACCGCCGACCATCGCGAGTGGGAACAACGGCACGAACGCGAACACCTCGACGGCGTCGGCCCAGAGCAGCTGCTCGAGTTCCTGGAGGGCCCACAACAGGGCTCGACCGATCACGATCGCCAGCGAGACGACCGCGAAGTGGATGGCCAGCGGTTCCACGGAGGCCGGGCGTGTGGTCATCCATGCCGCCGCCCGCTGGTCCTCCCGCTCGAACACGCCGCGCTGCTCGGCCAGCGACATCGCGGCGGCCTCCTCGACCACCACGGTGCGTCCGGTCCGGACCCCCCAGTTGATGAGTGCGATACCGATCACGACCCCGGACACCACCCCGACGGTCGCGAGCCCGAGCGCCAGGTCCTGCCCCTCGGGGAATCCGAGGTCGGCGAACGTCTCGCCGAGTCCCGCCGCGGTCCCGTGACCGCCTTCGAAGCCGACCTCGATCAACGCGCCGACCAGTGGGGGTAGACCGAAGATCGGCCCGAGTATCGTCAACGCGAGGATGATGCCGACCACGTACTGCCCAGCCCCCATGGCGATCCCGAGGCTCAGCTGCGGGCCGGCCAGGGAGACGGCCTCCTTAACCTTCGGGATGCGTTCACCGAGGAACAGCGCGGCGAAGACCACGGAGATCAGCAACCCCGGCAGCGTGCTCCACACCTCCATGATGGGTTCGGTGAACAACCCACCCTCGACGAAGCCGTCGAAGCCGAGCCCCTCGGCCAGGCGACCGAAGACGCCCGGCCCCAGCAGCAATGCGATGCCTCCGGCGATGATCGAGGTCGGCAGGAACAGCTTCTGTGAGGTCTTCGACTTCACCCGGATCCACTTGCCCAAGCCCAGCAGCAGTCCCAGCAGGACCAAGGCGAACCCGAACTCATTCCCGGTCATGTCGGCTCCGTTCCCTGGTCTCCCCAGCGATCATGTGAAGCTGGATGTCCGTACGAGCGAGCAGGGCTGGGGTGCGATGCGTCGCGAGCCCCGACGTCGAGGCCCGCGACGTCGACAGGGCGACGTGGACGCGAACGACGGCACACGGCGGCCGGGGGTCGAGCCCGTCGGAGCCGGCCGGGAGGTGGCCACGTCAGAAACGATCTCGGAGGAGGCACGGTCATCGCCCCTGCGAAGCCACGGGGTGGGTCGGCGCTCACTTCGAAGCGGGCTTCGAGCCCGGGCTGGACGAGTGCGTCGGTGCCGCTGCCGAGCTTTGGCGTTCGTGCTCGCCGGCGCTGGAGGGGCCGCGTGAGCATCGCGTCGGTGCCGCTGCCGGGGCTGCTCTCGACCGCCCAGCAGAGACGCGAGGACACGGACCGTGCGGGGCCGCTGAACCGAAGATCGCACGAGCCGTCCGATACGCCCGGTCGACAACTCGGGCTTCGAACGCTAGCACGCGGCGGAGGTCAGCTGGAGGTCAGAGTTCCCGACGTTCCAGGCCCGAGGCGGCCACCGCGAGCAGCGCCGGGACCGCGGCCAGCGTCACCAGGGTCGCGCGCACGTACTCGGATGCGGGCGTGCCATCCACCATCGAGGCGACCGCCCCTACGAGGTGGCTGGGTAGCCACGGCTGCACCGGCGGGAGGAGCCCCGCTATCGGGAGCAGGAGCAACGCGAGCAGCGAGAGGAACACCGTCGCGGTGGTGCCCCGGACCAGTCCGGCGATCGCCGCGACGACCGCTACGGCGAACACCAGGTAGAGCGCTCCGTACAGCGTGCCGACGATCATCGCCACGGCAGGCAGCCCGCCGATGAGGACGTGGGTCAGGGCCCAGGTGATCGTGGTCCCCAGTACGAGCGAGAGCACCGCCAGCACGGTCGTGGCCACGTACCGCGGCCACAGCAGCGTGCGTGCACGCTCGACCCGGCTCCGCAGGAACGCGGCGACCTCGGTGCGCGCGTCGATGGTCAGTGAAGCCGCCGCCACGATCACGATCGCCAGCAGACCGATCTGGGTCACGTTGCCGAGGAACTGAGCCACACCGTCCACGGGGCGCGGTTGGGG
>SKTG01000024.1 GCA_007118045.1 Nitriliruptoraceae bacterium | reverse complement strand
TCCAGCGCCCGCTTGATGCGCAGCATCGCGGCACGGTCCGCCTCGCCACGGCCGAGGTGCACGTGGTCGACCTTGTGCACCCCGATGCCGTGCTCGGCGCTGATCGAGCCGCCCAGCTCGGCGACGAGGCGGAAGACGGCGTCGTCGACGGTGAGGTCCTCCGGGTCCGGCCCGAGCACGTTGACGTGCAGGTTGCCGTCGCCGGCGTGGCCGAACAGCACGGTCCGCGCGGTCGGGGCGACGGCCGCGACGGACTCCGGCGCGCGGCGGTGCAGCTCGGGCACCCGTGACAGCGGGACGGAGACGTCCAGCTTGTGCGGCACCCCGGCGGCGGCGATCGCGGCCGTGTGCCCCTCGCGCAGGTGCCAGAGCCGCTCCCGCGAGGGCCCGTCCGTGCCGACAGCCGCGTCGAGCACCACCTCGCTGTCAGCCACGGCCGCCCCGAGCACCTCGGTCGGATCCGTCCGCCCCGCCACCTCGACGAGCAGGTAGACGGGGTACGGCCGCTCGAACGGCGGGGTGGCGCCACCGTGCTCGAGCACCAGCTCGACGCCCTCGTGTCCGAACAGCTCGACCGCCTCGATGCCCTCGAGCTCGGCACGCAGCCTGGCGTGCAGGGACATGGCGTCCTCCACCGAGCGCAGCGCCAGCAGCGCGACGACCCGGTTGGTGGACCGCGGGTGCAGCACCAGCCTGGCCCGGGTCACGATCCCGAGGGTCCCTTCGCTGCCGACCAGCAACCCGGGCAGGTCGTAGCCGACGTTGTCCTTCACCAGGCCCTCGAGCCGGCTGACCACGGAGCCGTCGGCGAGCACGGCCTCGACACCGGCGACCTGGGCGCGGGTCGCTCCGTACCGCACCACGCGCACACCCCCGGCGTTGGTCGCGATCGTGCCACCTACCGTCGCGGTGTCACGCGCCGCGAGGTCCACGCCGTAGGTGAGGCCCGCTGCCGCCGCCGCGCGCTGCAGGCCCCCGAGCGTGACCCCGGCACCGGCGGTGACCTGGGCCGCCACCTCGTCGACCGGCTCCAGCGTGGTCAGACGCCCGGTCGAGAGCAGCACCTCGCCGGCGCGCGGCACACCACCACCGACCATGCCCGTGTTCCCGCCCTGGGTGACGATGGCGGCACCGGCCTCGGCGCAGGCGCGCACCACCTCGGCGACCTCGGCGGTGTCGGCTGGACGCACCACGCAACGGGCTCGCCCGTGCCACCGACGCGTCCAGTCGGTCTCGTACGGTGCCGTCACGGCGGGATCGGTCAGCACGTGTCGCTCACCGACCACGCGGACGAGCGCGTCGAGCAGGCCCTCGGCAGGAGCCTCCGGTGGTGCGGCGGCGGGGTCCGGCGACCCACTCATCGGCGACCTTTCGGCGGTGGCGCGGGCCGCCACGACGTCCGGCCGCGTCGGCGGCGCCATGGTGGCAGACACGGGCACGCGCCACACGAGCGCACGGCCCCGGACCTCGCCCGTCGAGCGGGCGCGCGGTGTGGATCAGTCGGTCCGGGGGCCGGCGCGTGTGCCGGCGCGCATCCAGAGCGAGCGGACGGATCTCACCATGCCCTGACGGAACCCGAGGAAGATCACCACGAGCACCACGCCGTAGACGGTCAGGCGCAGCTGGCCCAGCGGGCGCAGCAGCTCGTCCACCACGGTGACGACCACGGCGCCGACCACCGGCCCCAGCAGCGTCCCGACGCCACCCAGCGCCAGCACGACCAGCACCCGCACGTCGACCTCCCCGAAGGCGAAGGTGGTCGGGCTGACGAAGCCCTCGTGGGCGGCGAACGTGGCCCCGACCGACCCGAGCATCGCGGCGCCGACGACCCCGGCGGTCACCTTGGCACGTGCGACGTCGACACCGGCGAGCGCGGCCGCCACCTCGTCGTCCCGTAGCGCGCGGAAGCCCCAGCCGAGCCGCGACCGTTCGATGGCGCGGTAGACGACCAGATGGCCGACGAGCAGCGCGAGGAAGAGGTAGTACGCCGCCGCGGGTGAGCGCAGCCACGTCCCGGCACCGCCGTCGACGACCAGGCCGGTCTCCCCACCGGTCAGCTCGCGACCGCCGAGCAACAGGTTGGTGAACACCAACGAGAACGCCAGCGTCACGATGCCGAGGTAGATGACCTCGAGCCGTCGGCTGACCGCGACCCAGCTGAGCCCGCCACCGAGCAAGGCCGCCAGCCCGACGCCGGCCGGGATCGTCAGCCAGAGCGGCAGGCCGTAACGGTTGCCCAGGATCACCGAGCAGTACGCCGCGGCTCCGGCCAGCGCGCCCTGGCACAGGAACAGCTGCGAGGTGCTGCCGAAGACGAGGTTGAAGGCCACGGCGTACGACGCGACCACGAGCAGGTGCACGCCGAGCGACAGGAAGTAGCGCGAGCCCCCGAGCGACAGCGGCACGAGCGCCAGGACCACGGACGCGACCACGATCGGCAGGTAGGCCCGCAGGGACGAGGCAGGCGGCGCGACGACCCCGCCTGGTCCGAGCCCGAGGGGGCCGCTCACGAGCCGGCCCCGCCGAGGATCCCCGACGGCCGGACCAGGATGACCACGATGGCGGCCACGAGCAGGATCACGAAGGTCAGCACGGTCCCGATGTGGAAGGCCGCCACCGCGTGGACGACGCCGAGCAGCACGCCGGCCACCACCGCGCCGGAGACCCGACCGAGCCCGCCGACGACCGTCACGATCAGCGCGAAGATGGTCAGGTCCAGCCCCGAGGTGGCGCCGACGGACGACACCAGCCCCTGGGTGACGGCCACCAGCCCGGCCATCGAACCCCCGAGCACGAACACGAGCCGTCGGGTCCGTCCCGGGTCGACCCCGCAGAGCTGGGCCCCCTCCTCGTCCTGGGTGAGCGAGCGGATCGCCCGTCCCACCCGTGTGGTCCGGAGCAGGACCACCAGGCCCCCGAGGGCGACGATCGCCACCAACGACGCGACCACGCTCGCGCTGCGTACGGTGACGCCGAGGAGCTCGACGGACGGTGTGGCGACGGAGAGGTTCAGACGCGTGAACGGGAACGAGTGGACCAGCAGGCCATCGGCCGCGAACGCGACACCCAGGGTCAGCAGCAGGCTCAGCAACACGCGGGCCTGCCCGCGGAGGCGGTAGACCGGCCGCAGCAGCGTGACGTCGAGCAGTACGGCGGCCGCGCCCGCCGTCACGACCGCGAGCCCGAGGGCGAGCAGGACCGGCGCTCCGGCCCCGAGGGCGACGGCGCCCACCATGGCCGCCGCCACCACCAGCTGGCCGTGCGCGAGGTTGAGGACCCCGGCGAGGCCGTAGATCAGCGTCAGGCCGGTGGCCAACAGCGCCAGCTGCAGCCCGAAGGCCACCCCGTCGAGCACGAGCGCCATCAGGTGAGCCCCAGGTAGGCGCGCCGGACCCGCGGGTCGTCCGTCAGCTCGTCCGCGGTGCCCGTGAGCTGGATGCGCCCGTCCTCGAGGACGTACGCGCGATCGGCGAGCTGCAGGGCGGCGGGCACCTGCTGTTCCGCGACGAGCACGGTCAGGGCCTCGGCCTCGCGCAGCCGGGCGAACGCCGCGTAGACCTGCTCGACCAGCACGGGGGCCAGCCCCGTGCTCGGTTCGTCGAGGAGCAACAACCGGGGTCGCCGCATCAGCGCCCGACCGACCGCGACCATCTGCTGCTCACCACCGCTGAGGGTGCCGGCCGGCTGGGATCGACGTTCGGCCAGTCGAGGGAAGAGCTCGACCACCCGCGCGAGCCGGTCCCGGTCGGGGCGCTCGGGATGGGCGCCCAGGACGAGGTTCTCCCGGACCGTCATGGCGCCGAACAGGCGACGTTCCGCGGGGACGTAGACGAGGCCGCGCCGAGCCAGGGCGTGGGCGGGCAGCCCGGTGATCTCCTCGCCCGCGAGACGCACGCGGCCCGAGCACCCGGGCTCGAGGCCGGCGACGGCCCGGAGCGCCGCGGTCTTGCCGGCGCCGTTCGAGCCGATCAGCGCGACCGCCTCGCCGGCCGCCACCTCGAGATCCAGGCCGTGGACCACCTCGATGTCGCCGTACGCGACGCGGAGCCCCTCGACCGTCAGCACCGCTGCGCTCCCCGACCGAGGTAGGCCTCGATCACCCGGGGATCGCGCATCACCTCGTCGGGCGACCCGGCGGCCAACCTGCGCCCGAGGGCCAGCACCACCACGTCGTCGGCGAGAGCCGTGATGGCCCGCATGACGTGCTCGACCCACACGATGGTGAGACCGGCATCGTCGCGCACGGAGCGGACGAGCTCCACGAACGCGGTCAGCTCGGTGGGGTTGAGCCCGGCCATCACCTCGTCGAGCAGGAGCAGGCGGGGCCGCCCCGCGAGGGCACGCGCCAGTTCCAGGACCCGCTGCTCGTGCAGGGTCAGCTCCGCGACGGACACGTCGCGGCGAGCGCCCAGACCGAGCCGTTCCAGCACCTCGGCCGCGACCTCCGTCGCCGGCCCCTCCCGGAGCCGTTCGCCACCCCCGAACCGGGCGCCCACGGCGACGTCCTCGAGCGTGGACATCGAGGTGAACACGCGGGGGCGCTGCATCACGGTCGCGACCCCCATCCGCCGGACCTCGTGCGGGCTCCGGCCGAGCAGGTCGCGGCCCTCGAACCTGATCGCGCCGGCCGTGGTCGGGGCGATCAGGCCGTTGATCAGCTGGAGCAGGGTGGACTTGCCGGCTCCGTTCGGCCCGATCAGCGCCACGACGCGCCCCGGCGCGACGTCGAGGTCGAGGTCGTCGACCGCCGGGAGACCTCCGAAGCGCTTGGTCACGCCACGCAGCTCGAGGATCGCCACCGTGGCCGCCTCCTACGGATCGAGCGGTTCGAGCGGCTCGAGCGGTTCCGACCGGAAGAGGGTCTCCGGGTACCACTCCGCGCCGGGGTTGACCCCCTCCGGCGGCGTCCGCTCGCGCATCACGTTCAGCAGCGGCTGCGCCTGCGCGAACTCGCCCCACTCGGTCCAGGCGAGGTCCCACGCGTACCCGGGCAGCTCGAACGTCGCCTCGCGGAGGTACCCGGCGACCTCGGCCGGGTCGTCGGAACCGGTCGCCTCGATCGCCTCCGCGACCATCGTCACCTGCCCGTACCCGGCGACGGCGTCGTCCTCCATGAAGCCGTCGAACTCGGCGTGGTACCGCGCGGCCAGCTCCTGGTAGCTCTCGGAGGCGTAGTCGGCACACGAGATGTCCACGTAGCGGTCGAACGCCGCGTCCCCGACGCTCTCGAGCGTCACCCCGAACGCGTCGTTCGGACCGGTCACGAACCCGTCGAAGCCGAGATCGGCGGCCTGGAGCAGCAGGGTGCCGGAACCCGGGGGATGGCCCGTCGCGATGAGCACGTCGGGATCGAGCTCCTCCAGCCGACGCAGGTAGGTCGTGAAGTCGGTCTCCGGGACCGGTGCCACCTCGATCTGCAACTCGACGTCCAGCGGGCCGATGTGCTCCTCGATGGCCGCCTCGATCGAGCGCCCCCACTCGTAGTCGGCGACCACCGCTCCCACGCGCTCGAGTCCCTCGTCCTCGATGAACTGCGCGATCGGCTCGAGGTTCATCGAGGCGGCGGGCAGACAGGTGCGGAAGGTGTAACGGCTCTCCGACGTGAGGACCCGTTCCGAACCGGCCTTGACCAGCAGCATCGGCACCTCGCTCGCTTCGGCCTCCCGCGCGCTGGCGAGCGCCACGTCGCTGGAGATGAGCCCGCCCACGGCGACCACGCCCTCGCGTTCGATCATCCCACGCAGCGCGGTGACCCCTTCCTCGGGGGCTCCCTGGGTGTCGCGTTCCACGAGCTCCAGGGGCCGCCC
>SKTG01000086.1 GCA_007118045.1 Nitriliruptoraceae bacterium | reverse complement strand
CGCTCGCAGGACCCGACCACGCTCGCCGGACCCGACGCACGCCGGACCCGCCAACGCGCGCCGGAGTCCACGACGATCGCCGGACCCGACGACGCTCGCCGGACCTGACGGCGCTCGCAGGACCCGACACCTCACGCCGGAGCCCGCCAGGGCACGCCCCGCCCATACAGCCACCCGCCGCCCGCACCGCATCCGCCGGACCCGAACCACGTAACCACCTGCAGGGCCAACCGGCAGCCGTAAGTCCTGATAGCGCCCGCCATCAGCGCTGCGGGGCTTCCTAGCGCCGCGTCATCTGCACCATCCAAGACCGCCGCAACGCTCCGGCCGCCAGCCTCCGGGGGTCGACACGCGACGACCCGACGACCCGGCCGACCCGCGTGGTGCGGACCGGCCAGGGCGTCGGGTCAGTGCGTGTGGAGCCAGCTCGTTGCTCACGTCGAGGTCAGTGGCTCGCACCTTCCTCGACGTCACCGACCTGGAAGATGCCGACGGCACCCTTGTCGACGTTCGCGAACTTGTGGGTCACGAACGGGTACACGCCGTCCTCGTCGAAGGTGAACTCCACGAAACCGCCCTGCGAGGGCTGCAGGTCGAGGGCCTGGGCACCGCCGTCGGGCTCCTCGTCCTGGTGCAGGCGGTAGGCGCCCTCCTTGTAGACGGTGTCGAAGATGGAGCCGATCACGTGGAAGGAGCTGTTCTCGCTCGGACCCGCGTTGAGCAGCCATGCACGCACCCGCTCACCGACCTCGATCTCGTCGATGGGGTCGTGCATGTACTGGTGGGCGTAGCCGTTGAAGGCCACGATGTCCCAGGCCTCGTCCTGCATCTTCGTGAGGTCGCCGGCCTCTCCCTCAGCGCCGAGGTAGAACTCCGACTGTACGAAGACGTACTCGTGGTCCACGTCCTCGAGGTCGGGCGGGTCGACGATCAGGACGCCGTACTGGCCGTTGCCGGTGTGATGCAGCACCGGCGCCGTACCGCAGTGGTACATCCAGACACCCGCGTGCTTGGCCTCGAACTCGTAGACCAGTTCCTCGCCTGGCTCGATCGTGCGCATCTCGTCGTTGGGCGCGACCTTGCTGGCGTGGAAGTCGATCGAGTGACCCATCTCACCGTCGTTGATGAAGGTCACCCGGAAGATGTCGCCGACCGAGCCTCGCAGTACCGGCCCTGGGACCTGGTCGTCGAAGGTCCACAGCTCCTGCTCGACGCCCGGGGCGACCTCGCCCTCGACCTGTGACGCACGGATCGTCACCTCGTGCACGTCGACGTCGTCCGCGGGTGCCAGCCGGGGATCGCGTGCCTCGAAACCATCGGGCGGTGCGACGTTCGGGTCGAAGCTCAGGGTCGACGCGCCACCGTCCGAGGCGTCACCGTCCGAGTCGGCGTCGTGGTCCCCCTCCTCGTCGTCGGCGGCCGCGGCCTCGACGGCGATCGTCTCGTCATCGCCTGCGACGGTCAGCGTGGCCTCCATGCCCGCCTCGCGGTGGCCGGCCACGGTGCAGATCACCGTGTAGGTCCCGGGCGCAAGGTCGCCGAGGTCCAGGGTGGCGGTCTCGCCGGGATCGAGCATCGGGGTGCCGACGTCGGCCCCCTCGACCACCAGGTCGTGCGGTGCCGCGCCGACGTTGGTGACCTCGAGCGAGCCGCCGGGTGCGACCTCGAGGTCGCCCGGAGTGATCACCATCTCGTCGAGCTCGACGCTCACCTCGGCTGGGGCGTCGCTCACGGGGTCGCCGGCCACCTCCTCACCGGCCGCGAGGGTGGCCGCGCCGTCGTCGGCGGGCCCGCCGCTGGCGGCGGAGACGATCAGTGCCCCGGCACTGAGCACGAGGGCCACCGCCACGCCTGCGAGCACCGCCACGGTGGCCATCGAACGGGTCTCGTTGTCGGTCTCGGCCATGGACTCGCGCTCCTCAGGGTGGGTGCCACGAGTATGGGCAACACTTAGCCATAGACTAATGGTCGAAGGTCCCGGCTCGTCGGGACCTTCGACCGTGGAATCCGTTCGTGTGACGAGCCAGGGCCTCGATGGCACGACGGTCGCGCGACACACCCTGGCCCGGACCGCACACCGGGGAGCGACGGGTGCCAGCGCTGGGCGACGAGAGAAACCGAACGCGTCCTCTGCTTCGGAGCCGAGCCGCCGGCGCCCGTCTCGAACAGGCCGCCACCTGCCATCAACGGCCAGCGGCTCGCCTCGGGTCCGCTTCAACCTCGCCTCACCACCGACCTTGGGACGGGGGCCCGAACGGCCACCTTCGAGACCTTGTCCGGGCACGAGAGACCTGCTGATAGTCGATAGAGACGCTCGACGACGCCTGGGAGGTGCGACGGTGAGGTTCAGATCGACGATCACGGTGCTTGCGGCGGCCCTGACGGTGGCGGTGATCGGACCGTCGGTGAGCATCAGCGGCCCGACCCAGAACGAGGGGCCCGGAGCGGAGGCTGCGGCCGACCATCTCCCACCACCGGAGAAGAGCATCGGCTTCTACGTGGGCAAGGACCTGACCGTCGAAGGCGCGCCGTTGCTGGGCGGCTTCGGTCACGAACCCTCGAGCCACTGGATCGACATCGTTCCCGCCCAACAGCATCCGGAGGGCGCGACCATCGAGGTCGGTGTCACCGAGGAAGCTCGGCTCTCCGGCGAGCTCATCGAGATCCCCCAGGTCCCCGAGACCGCCAAGTACATCAGCTCCACCTACTCGGAGTTCGCCGGCTTCCCGCCACCACTCACCAACGGGGGCCTCAACGAGCACGGTGTCGCGGCTCGCGACATCTGGTCTCCGTCGCGGGAGGAGCTGGTCGCTATGACCCCGGATCCGCAGCGGGGTCTCAACTACAGCGATCTCTCCCGCATCGTCATGGAGCGCGCGACCTCGGCACGCGAAGCGGTGGAGATCGTCGGCGAGCTGATCGACGAGTACGGCTACGCGACCTACGGCGGCAACTCCCACCTGTTCGCCGACGAGGACGAGGGCTGGGTCTTCATCAACTACGCCGGCGGGCAGGGACTGTGGGCCGCCGAACGGCTGGGCCCCGACGAGGTGCGGGTGTCCTACCCCGGCTACATCCTCGACTTCCCCGCCGACCACGAAGCCTCCAGCGACCATCTCGCATCGGCCAACCTCACCGACGTGGCGCTCGATCAGGGCTGGTGGGACGGTGAGGGCGAGACCCTCGACCTCCAGGAGGTCTACGGCCGGCCCTTCCCCGGCGAGGGTGTGGAGCTCGAGGAGGACGCCCACATCGCCACCCGGGAACCGCTGGAACGCGAGGACGAACTGACCGCGATGGCGCCGGTGTCGCTCGAGGACATGCTCGCGCTCGTGCGGGACCCCCGTTGGTCGAACGACCACGCGGGGTACGGGCAGGTGGCCGAGCTGCCATCCGACATACACGACGAACTGCGGACGCTGTGGGTCGCCACGACCGGCGCGGTCACCACCCCCTACGTGCCGATCGCCATCGGCGCGGAGGAGGTGCCACCGGAGTTCCGTCAGCACCGGTACATGACCAAGGACGCCGACGCGACCTTCCTCGACGCGGACTACGCCGCGCAGGAGGCGACCCGCTACGCCACGCGTGAGTTCAAGCGGTTGATGTACTTCACGTGCGACCGGCCGCTCGACTTCCTGCACGACGTCACCGGGGCCATCGAGGGCTTCGAGCAGCAGCTGCTGGCCGAGCAGGACGACCTGGCACAGCAGGCGCGGGAGCTGTACGAGGCCGACGACCCCGAGGCCGCCCGGTCGCTGTTGACCGACTACGCGGAGCAGCGGTTGCTGGACAGCCTGGCGCTGGGCATGGAGCTCACCGACGAGGTGGAGGCCGAGACGCGGGAACGCTACGGGATCCGTGAACCGGAGGGTGAGGACGTCGAAGGGGAGACGACCCCGCCCGAGAGCCAGCCGATGCACGGTTCGGACCGCATCACCTGCTACGACGTCGCGCTCGACGAGTACCCGCGCGAGCACGGCATCTACACCGACACGGAGACCGCTCCGGAGCGGCCGCCCCGCGGCGGCCCACCCTTCGATCCGCCCGGCCCGCCGTCCGAGCGGCCCCCGGTCGAGCGTCCAGGCCCCCCGAGCGACCGCGGACCGAACCGGTGAGGCCCTGAGGGAACCGTTCTGCCCCGGGTGATCCCGCCCCGACCGCGACGCCGGCCCATCACGGCCGGCGTCGCATCTTGCCCGGGGAAGGGGCACGGCGGCCCGCCTGCGCACCGACGGGACGCCGTGGAGGCCAGCGCGGGGCGTCCCACGCGGCCATCGCGTCGCGACCGCTCGTGGCTGAAGGCTGCGACGCGCCCACCTCCAGGCTCGCACAGCGCGACGTCGCCGGCACGTATCGTCACCGTCGGGCGGACGGGTGGCCGTCTGGGCGGGTCCGCTGCCCGGGACCGGGCAGGCTCACCCCGGCGGGCGGCAGCCCTCGTCGTCGGGGGACAGCTGGGCTTCCATGCTGATGGCCTGGCCCCACTCCGGGCCGGCGAACCCGCTCACCGCCTCACCCAGCGCACCGCGCGAGCCAGGCGCACCGTGCTGGAGGAGCGCTCCGGTGCAGTTGGGCTCCCCCTCGCGAGGCGACACCTGAGCCGCGGCGACGGTCGGTAACGCCAGCACCATCAGGCCGGCGAGGAGGGCGCTGGTCCCTGCCCGACGCAACGTTCCCCGATACGACGACATCCCCGCCCTCCCCATCCACGTCGCTGTCGACGATGACGCAACGGCCTCGGAGCGTCAAGCCCTCCTCGTCGCGCTCGTGACAGGACCGCACCAGTCCGGCCACGAGCCGTCCAACCCGGCCACGAGCCGTCCGGCCCGGGAACGGGGCATCGAGCGTGCGGCCGGACCGTCCGACCTACCGTGAGCACCACCACCGAGCGGTGGTGAGCTCGCCGGGGTTCGAGGCGCTACGAGCTCGGGGGCTCGACGATCAGACGGCCCACCAGGCCGACCCGATAGTGGGCTCCGCACGCGTCGAAGCACCCCATCTCCCACTCACCGACGCGGTCGGCCGGCAGCTCGGTGCGCAGACGCACGGTCTCGCCCGGCTCGACGGCGACCTCCAAGTGAGCTTGCGGGTTGCGGTGATCCACGCGGGCACGACTGGGCGACACCTCGGTGGGCACGCCATCGAACAGATCGGTCTCGAAGCCGACCTCGCGGGCCCGCTCGCCCGCAACGGCGCGACCGAACTGAACCCCGTGCAGTGTGTCGTCGCGGTTGACGAACACGAACGTCAAGGGCGTCTCCGCCGGAACGGTCAGCACGTCGGGCTCGAAGCGGTAGCCCTCCATGACGACCTCGAGTTCGCCGTCGGCGCCCGGCCGTCCGGGGTCGTCGGTCTGCAACGCGAACACGAGCGCCGCCAGGGTGAGGACGGCCACGACGATCACCAACAGTGTGTTCCGTGTCGTCCACCGACTCCGTGTCACGGTCTCCACCGCGATCACCTCCGTCCACCTCGGGATCCACCGATGCCCGCGGGTATCCGCGACGACACCTGCTCGCTCCTTCCATCGTCCCCCGATCCCGGACGACCGTTAGGTCCGAAGGACCTCGATATCCGGGCCGTCCCCTCCCCCGGCCGCTGCACGGCCGACGGCCCACGCTCGGCCCCGGCCACCTTCGGCGCCATCGGGTGCCCGGATACCGGACCTGCCGCGCGCTACGTCCCGAGGCTGCAGGTGCCGGCGACCGGAGCCACGTAGCGCCAGCCACATGACGCCGCGAACTGCTCGAGCGCCGAGCCGAGCGGGGCGAGCTCATAGAGCTCGTCGCAGGCGAAGCCGTCTCCCTCCTG
>SKTG01000438.1 GCA_007118045.1 Nitriliruptoraceae bacterium | reverse complement strand
GCCCGATCGCGCCGACGCGGTGGTCCGGGCACCTGCCGCGCGGTCGCCGGGGCGTGCAGCTCCGGCAGCGACCGCAGCGCGTCGCGAGCGCCGCGCAGGCCCTCGAGCTCCGTGAGCCAGTCGTCGCAGGCTGCCAGGTGGTGGGTGACGGCGGCCGCCCGGTACTCGGTCAGCTCGTCGTCGAGGAACGCCGACAGGCGGTCACCGGAGACGTGTCGGTCAGCCACGACGACTCCGAGCGTCGTCGAGCTCGGTACGGAGCAGGCGACGGCCTCGGTGGATGCGCGAGCGCACCGTGCCGATCGGCCAGCCCGTCGCCACCGAGATCTCCTCGTAGGAGAGCCCCTGTACGTCACACATCACCACGGCCGATCGGAACACGGAGGGCAGCTGCTCCAACGCGATCTCCAGGTCGCCGCGGAGCACCCCGGCCTCTGCGCGCTCCTCCGGGCCCGGGCCGGCCTCGGGAGGTTGACGCCACTCCTCGTCGGGCAACGGCTCGAGGCGCACCCGCGAACGCCGCCGCAACCGGTCGAGGAAGAGGTTCTTGGTGATGCGGTAGAGCCACCCTTCGAACGTTCCGGGACGATACCGGTCCAGGTTGCGATACACCCGCACGAACACGTCCTGGGCGAGATCGTTCGCCTCGTCACGATCACCCGTCAACCGGTAGGCCATCGTGTAGACCTTGTCGCCGTACCGTTCGGCGATCTCGTGCCAGGTCGGTGGTGGGTCGGTCACCCGGGCGGCGGCGGACGCCGCAGCGCTCTCTACGGGCGTTCCAGCGTGGTCGGCGGGGGTTCCAGCGTGGTCGGCGGAGGCGTCACCCTCCTCCGGCGCGGGAGCGTGGACCACACCGGCCGCGTCCGTCGCCTCCGCGTCCTCGCCGACGGTGACCGCGGAGCCGCTGCCGTGCCACCCCCGCACACCGGACGGTGGGCGCACGCCCCGCCAGGGGCCGCGAGCAGAACGTTCGGGCGACACCCTGACTCCCGGTCGGCGGCACAGACAGCCGCAGAGCCTACCCGCGCGGCCGAGTCGCCGTCACGCAGCGCGTCAGAAGAACCGCACCTTGGCGGCGAACTCCACGGCGGGCGCCAGGATGACGGCGAGGTAGAACATCCCCGTGGAGGCCTGGATCGAGCGGCCTCCCTCGCGTGCCAGCCGGACGTTGAAGCCGGAGATCAGCGCCAGCAACGCGAGCACGCCCAACCCGAGGATCACGGTCATCGCACCGATCCTCAGGATGGGGGCGAAGTTCATCACGCACTGCTCGAAGGCGCCCGACGGGAGGCCGTCGCAGGGCACGGGGTTGCGAGCGGAGAGCAGGACCGAGCCCAGCCCCGCCCCGATCGCCGCGACGTTCGTCCAGGCGATCCACACCATGTAGCGGTTCGAGAGCCGGCGCTCCACCAGGTACCAGTGGCCGAGGATCATGCCGACCCAGATGGCACCGAGCAGGAACGCGCCGAGCACCAGCTCGAGCACGCCCTGGGCAACGCCACCTGCCCCACCGAGCTCGGCGCGCACAGTCGCGAGGGGCACGAACGCGCCCAGACCGGCCAGCGTGGCGAGCACACCGAGCACCCTGGCCACGACCGAGGGCAGCTTCACCGCGAGGGCCACCACGCTGGCCGCCGTCGCCAGCGTGAAACCGAGCAGCAGCGCGCGGGTGAGCGCACCGAGGTCCGCGACGTCGGGCGCGAGCGAGGCCACGGGCGCCGAGAACGACGCCCAGGCGCCCCAGCCGAGCAGGGCCACGGTGGCGCCGGTCAGCATCTCGTAGCCGTGCCGGACCTCGCCCCAGGTCGGTGCGAACCACAGCAGCACGGAGCTCCCGACGGCCGTGGTGGCCAGGACCACGCCGAGCACGGCTGCAGGTGAGATCACGATGATCCTCGCGTCGTGAGGCGCCGGCGTGGGACGCCGTGCCGGATCGGGGCGGGAGGGTGCCAGCCCGCGGCCCGGACCGACCACCCGGCGACCCGCGTGGCCCGCCGACCGCGCGGCCTCGTCCCACCCCTCGTGGGGTTCGGCTCCTCAGGGCGTCTGATCGGTCGCGGCGTCGCCCGGCGCGTCGGGACCGTCCGGCTCCTCCGCCCCGCCGTCCTCCACGTCCTCGTCCGCTGGGGCGTCCCCGTCGTCCCCCGTGCCCGCGTCGTCGTCCGACGTACCGGCGCCGTCCCTAGTACCGTCGTCGTCCGAGGTGCCGGCGTCGTCGTCCGACGTACCGGCGTTCTCCGCGCCGGTCTCGCCGGCGCCCTCGTCCGGGTCCTCGCTCCCCTCGATCTCCACGTCCAGACGGACCTCGCCCGGGCCGTCGTCGGCGTCGGGATCGCCGCCACCGAGGAGCAGCGAGCCGATGACCACCACGGCCACGACCACGGCGATCACACCCATCGCCACCTCGACCGCGTGGGCCCGCGTGCCGCCCTCGGCGGAGCCGTCGTCTGCCGGCCGCGCCCGGCCGGCCCCCTCCCCGGCCGCAGGTCCCTCGGGGGGCCTCGCCGGTGGCTGCTCGGACATGAGGGCTCCTCGGCCTCGCGAGGTCACTCCGCGACGGGCGGCGGGTGGCGCAGCGATCCGAGGTCCCCGTCACGTTCCCCTGCCACGCTCCCCCGACCAGTCACTCTGACAGGTGCACCGTGGCCGCGGCACCCGGTCCATGGCCGCTCGGACACTGGACCGACCGGCCGTACCCGCGCGGCCGCCGAACCTCGCCGCGACGGTCGGAGCGCCCACCGGACCGTCGGCGCCGCTGCCGCGCCCCGAACGAGGGATACGCTGGCCGTATCGGCCGCGTGTGGGGACCCGGTCGTCGGTCTGCGGCATCCGTCCGGCGACCGATCCGACCCCCGAGAGGACGTGCCATGGGACGCTGTGATCCCGGTCTCCGGACCGTCCGTGAGCTCGAGGTGGGCGCGGAACAGACCGCCGAGGCCATCGGGTCCGGTGACGTCCCGGTGCTCGCGACGCCCACGCTGCTCGGCCTGGCCGAGCGTGCCTGCGTCGAGGCGATCGCCGACGACCTGCCCGACGGCCAGACCTCGGTGGGGACGTGGGCCGAGATCGAGCACCTCCGCGCCACCCCGGTCGGTGGCACCGTCTGCGCCCGCGCGACCCTGATCGGCCACCACGGCCGCCGGCTGGAGTTCAAGGTCAACGTCGAACAGGACGGTGAGCCGGTCGCGAGGATCAGCCACCGTCGCGTCCTGGTCGACCGCGACCGCTTCCTCCAGAAGGTCACCGCAACGGCCTCCTGACGCTCGGCGAGCGACACGGCGGCGACGCGTCAGCGTCGGTCGGCGAGGATCTCCATCGCCGCGTTGCGGCCGTTGACCGCCATGACGCTGCCGCCCGGGTAGGTGCCGGCGCCGCACAGGAAGACGCCGGGCATCGGGGTGCGGGCCGCCAGGCGCCGGTCCCACATGTGCTCGGGCAGGCACTCGCCCTGGAAGATGTGCCCGCCCGTGAGCCCCACCTCGCGTTCGATGTCGGGTGGGCCGAGCACGTCGACGTGCTCGATGCTGGCCTCGAAGCCGTCGCAGAAGCGGGCGATCGACCGGACCGCGAGGTCGGCGACCTCCGTGCGGCGGGCGTCCCACCCGCCGACCAGCTCGTAGGGGACGTACTGGGCGAACACGCTCAGCAAGTGCTTGCCCGCCGGCGCGATCGAGGGGTCGTAGGCGGTCTGCAGGTAGTCCTCGGTCCAGAGCAGTTGCGGCAGCTCGCCCCGCTCCGCCGCGGCGAAACCCTCGCGCCACTGCTGCTCGGTCAGGGGCGTGTTGATCTGCGCCGTGTGGTGCCCGTCCGAGTCCGGCCGGGCCCGGAAGCGAGGTGGTGCCGAGAGGCCGAGGGTCACCTTGACCGTGCAGCCGCGGGTCGGCACCCGCTCGACGCGACGCCGCCAGTCCGCGTCGGCGGCGTCGCCGAGGAGTCGCGCCGCCACCTGCGGGTCGGCGCCCACCACGATGGTCGGGGCGTTGATCGTGGTGCCGTCGTCGAGCACGACGCCCGACCGCGGCTCGATCGCCGCGACGGGCACGCCAGCCGCCACCACGGCGCCGGCGTCGACGGCGACGTCGTGGAGCAGGAAGGAGACGGTGCCCATGCCGCCCTCGATGAACCCCCAGACACCGGGCCGGGCCGGATCCATCCGCCCGGAGGAGTGGTGGAGGTGGATCGAGGCGGTCCCGGCGTCGAAGGGGGTCGCGTTGGTGCCGATCACCCCCTGACCGAGCAGGGCCGAGCGCAGCCGTGGGTCGTCGAGGTAGCGCTCGAGCAGCTGCGCCTGCGACCACTCGAACAGCAGACCGAGCGCGTCCGGGTCGTGTCCCACCCGCTCGGCGAGCTCCTCCCGGCTGGGCGCCCGACCCAGCCAGACATCGCGCTCGTCCGGGGGACGCAGAGCGTCCACGGTCCGCCGGATCAGGGCGCTCAGTTCGCGGTACCCGGCGAGGTCCCCGGGCGCGAACGCCCGCAGCTCCGCCTCCAACCGCGCCTCGTCCTCCCACAGCTGCACGCTGGAGCCGTCCTCGAAGGGCACGAACAGGCCCCCCTCCGCGGGGATCCAGCGCAACCCGCGCTCCCAGAGCCCGAGCTCGTCGAGCACCAGCGGATGGAGCAACCCGGCGAGGTAGGCGCAGGGCGACACCCGGTAGCCGGGCCAGGGTTCCGTCAGCGTGCACGCCCCGCCGATGCGTGACCTGGCCTCGAGGACGAGCACCCGCTGGCCGGCCCGGGCCAGGTAGGCCGCCGTGGTCAGCCCGTTGTGGCCGGCCCCCACGACGACGACGTCCCACCGACGGGACGCGAGCTCACGGATCGGGGCCGGGCTCCCGACACGGCCGAGGCTGGCGTCCGCGTTCACCGTCCCGGCTCCGTTCGTCCCGGTTCCGTGCGTCCCGGCACCCGTGCGTCCCGCGTCGACCGGCCGGCGTCTCAGCCGGTCCGCAGCCACTGCAGCAGCGTCCGCACGGCGGTCCCGGTGGCGCCCTTGCTCAGGTACCCACGTTCGGTGCCGGCCCAGGCCGTGCCCGCGATGTCGAGGTGGGCCCACGGGATGCCCTCACCGACGAAACGGTGCAGGAACAGCCCGGCGAAGATGGTTCCGGCCTCGCGACCACCGACGTTCTTGAGGTCGGCGATCGCCCCCTCGACGCGGTCCCCGTACTCCTCGGTCGCCAGCGGCAGCCGCCACAGCGGCTCACCGGCCCGCTCCCCCGCGGCGTCCAGCGCGCCAGCGAGGTCGTCGTCGTCGGACATCAGTACCGTGATGCGGTCACCGAGCGCCACGACGGCGGCACCGGTCAACGTGGCCACGTCGACGATGGCGTCCGGTTCGAGTTCCGAGGCGTGCACCAGCGCATCGCCCAGCACGAGGCGCCCCTCCGCGTCGGTGTTGATCACCTCGACGGTGGTGCCGTCCTTCATCGTCAGCACGTCGCTGACCCGGGTCGCGGTGCCGGAGGGCATGTTCTCGGCCAGCGCCAACAACGCGGTCACGCGCACGGGGAGCTCCAGCTGTGCAGCGCCCTTGATCACCGCGAGGGCGGTCGCCGCGCCCCCCATGTCCATCTTCATGGTCTCCATCGCGGCGGACGGCTTCAGCGAGATCCCCCCGGTGTCGAAGGTGATGCCCTTGCCGACAAGGGCGACGTGACGCTGCGGATCGGCCGGCGCGTAGGTCAGCTCGACGAGCCGCGGCGGCTCGCTCGAACCCTGTCCGACCCCGAGGATGCCGCCGTAGCCGCCCTCGGCGAGCGCGTCCTCGTCCAGCACCCGCACCTCGACGGGCAGGTCCGCGACCTCCGCTGCCGCCCGGTCGGCCAGCGCGGGTGGCCGCTTGTCCTGCGGCGGGGTGTTGACGAGGTCGCGGGCGAGG